>NZ_JBHUWD010000042.1:0-37936 GCF_042670205.1 Luteimicrobium sp. NPDC057192
ATCGTGGCGGGTCTGGCGGGAGGCCGCGAGGGACGAGCGGCCGGATGGAAGATCGCGCGCGACACCCCCGACCCGCGCCCGCCCCCGACCACGGACACGTCCAGCCCCGAAGAGAGTCACGAAGCGAGACGCACCGCTCCCCCGCGCTCGACCTCCCAGCGCGTCCCCACCTCGACCCCCGCCCCGATCCGCTGGAGGAACGCGTCGTCGTGGCTGACGACCACGAGCGCCCCGCGGTACCCGTCGAGGGCCTGGGCGAGCTGGTCGATGCTGGCGAGGTCGAGGTTGTTGGTGGGTTCGTCGAGGACGAGGAGCTGCGGCGGCGGGTCGGCGAGGAGCACGCGCGCCAACGCGACGCGGAAGCGTTCCCCGCCGGACAGCGTTCGCACGGGCCGGTCGACGGTGGCCCCGCGCAGCAGGAACCGGGCGAGCCGGTTCCGCACCTCTCCCGGGGTGAGCTCCGGGGAGGCGGAGCGCACGGTGTCGAGGACGCTGGCGTCGTCGTCGGGGAGGGTGAGGCGCTGCGCGAGGTACCCGACGCGGTCGGTGAGCACCCGCCCGCGCGGCTCGCCGGACGCGGGCCGCAACCCGAGGAGCTCTTCGAGGAGCGTCGTCTTGCCGGCGCCGTTGGGGCCGCCGAGCGCGACGCGCTCGGGACCCTGCAGGACGATCGGTCGCCCGTCGGCACCGGCGAGCTCGAGCAGCCGCCGCCCGCTCGGCACCTCCGTGCCGGGGAGGTCGACGTGGATCGTGTCGTCGTCGCGGACGCGTGACTCCGCGTCCTCGACGGCGGCCCGCGCCTTCTCGAGCCGGTCGTCGGCGAGGGCGCGGGTGCGCCCGGCGGTGGCCTCGGCGGCGTTCTTGCGCGCGTTGGCGAGGATCTTCGGCATGTTCTCGGCGGCCTTCTTGCCCGCCTTCGCGGACCGGGCGATCTTGGTCTCGGCCTCGATCCGCTCGCGCTTCTCGGTGCGGAGCCGCTGCTCGGCCGTCCGGACGGCGCGCGCCGCGGCCTCCTGCTGGACAGCGAGGTGCTCCTCGTAGGCGCTGTACGTCCCGCCGTACACCTCGAGCGAGCCCTCACGAAGCTCCGCGGTGGAGTCCATGAGGTCGAGGAGGGTCCGGTCGTGGCTGACGACGACGAGCGTCCCGCGCCACCCCTCGACCATCGCGTACAGGCGCGCGCGGGCGTCGCGGTCGAGGTTGTTGGTGGGCTCGTCGAGGAGCGTCACCGGGGTGTCCGCGAGGCGCAGGCCCGCGAGCGCCGCCAGGATCGTCTCCCCGCCGGACAGGGTCCGGGCGGGGCGGTCGAGGTCGGCGGCGTCGAGCCCGGCGGACCGGGCGGCGTCGGCGGCGCGCTGCTCGACCTCCCAGTCGTCGGCGAGCGCGTCGAACGCCGCCTCCAGCTGGTCGGGCTCGGCGGTGCCGGACTCGATGAGCCGGAACGCGCGCAGCCGCGTCCCGACGCCGAGGAGGTCGGCGACGGACGCGCCTTCGTCGCGCACCGTGAGGTGCTGCGGCAGGTACGCGACGTCGCCGGTGGTGGTGACGCTCCCGGACGTGGGGACGAGCTCGCCCGCGACGAGGCGGAGGAGCGTGGACTTGCCGGCGCCGTTGCGGCCGACGAGGCCGGTGCGGCCGGTGGTGAAGGACGCCGTCAGGTCGCGGAGCGCGACGGTGCCGTCGGGCCAGGCGAAGGTGAGACGGGTGAGGACGACGGAGGGTGCGGCAGAGGGGCGAAAGGCCATGGAAGGCTCCCGGGGTTCGGCGAAGGTGCGCCGACCACCCCTGCGAGCGTGCGCTCGAGCAGCGGGTGGGTCAGCGCGTGGACGCTGAGCGGGGAGCGATCCTCACCGGGTGCCTTCCGTCGGGGGCAGGGGGATGCCCCGACGCGGTGGCGCGTGGGGGCACCCGACAACTTTCGCATGCCCCGACGAACAGCGCCAGGGTTTATGCCGGTGGCGTAGGCCACGCGCGCCGAGCCCGCCGCCGCCCGGTAGCGTCGGCGCTCGGACGATCGGAGGACACGTGCGGCTGTGGAGCGTGCACCCGCGGTACCTGGACCGGCAGGGCCTGACCGCGTGCTGGCGTGAGGCACTGCTCGCGCAGGCCGTGCTCGCGGGCCGCACGACGGGCTACCGCAACCACCCGCAGCTCGAACGGTTCCGGGCCGTGGCGGATCCCGCCCGTGCGGTGGGCGCCTACCTCACGGCGGTCGCGGACGAGGCGGCGGCCCGCGGCTATCGGTTCGACCGCACCCGCATCGACCGACCGCTCACCGACGACGTCGCGGCGGCCGTCGTCGAGCGGATTCCCGTCACCGACGGGCAGCTCGCGCACGAGTGGGCGCACCTGCGGGCCAAGCTCGACGCACGGAGCCCGGAGGTCGCGGCGCGCTGGGCGGACGTCGTCGCTCCCGACCCGCACCCGTCGTTCGTCGTCGTGCCGGGGCCGGTGGCGTCGTGGGAGCGCGTCAGCGACGGTTCCGCTGCCGCCAGCGCGCGACCTCCGCGTCCACGTCGCGCAGCGGGGTGACGACGGGCGGCCCGCCGAGGAGCTGACGGCGCGCCTCGACGACGCGCCGGTTGAACTCCTCCAGCACCTCGCGCACGCGCGCCTCGGAGAACTCGCGGTCGAGGCTGTCGTCGAGCGCGGCGTCGTCCTTGCGGAGCTGGAACGCCTCCGGCAGCACACCCGTGATCTGCTCGCGCTCGACCAGCTGCTTGAGCCACCAGTCGGGGTCGTGGTGCGTCCCGAGGCCCGGGATCGGCTTCCCGGCGAGCGGGAGGTCGTCGAACTCGCCCCGCTCGATGGCCTCGTCGACGAGGTGGTCCACCCACCGCGACCGCAGCTCGAGCTGGTGCCGCGCCCGCAGGTGTGCCTGCGGGGAGTGCGGGTTCTCGCTGCGCTTGTTCTCCTCTTCCCGACGACGGCGCTCGGCACGCCGCTCCGCCGGCTCGGGGTCGCGGGGCGCACGCCGGGGCTCGGGGGCGGCTGCTGCGGCGTCGGGATCGGTCACGGTGTCACTCCGAAGGTCGCGTGGTTCCACCGTAATCGAGGGCGAGCGGCTCCCGGAGGTGGACCGGCCGGACCGTGGCTAGCGTCACCGTATGGGCGACACGCAGCTCTGGCTCGGCCGCTGGGTGAACCAGTACGGCTCCGTCATCGAGATCACCGAGGCCGCCGACGGCAGAGTCGCCGGCCTGTTCCGGACCGCGCTCCCCGACAGTGCGCTCGCGGGCCGGGACGTCCCGCTCGCCGGGACGTACGACGGCGAGGCGATCGCCTGCTCCGCGGCCGGCTCCGGCACCGCCGTCTCCTACACCGGCACGCTCGTGGACGGAAGGCTGGAGACGCTCTGGGCGTTCGTGGACGGCAGCGCGCCCTGGTGGCGCGCGATCACCACCAACCACGACACGTTCGAGCGGCGGCCGTAGCGCGTAGCGCCCGCGGCGCTGCGACGCTGGACGGACCTGGTCCCCGACACGGGAGGTCGTCATGCGGGGCACGAACGGCGGAAACCCGCTGCTGGACGTCGCGCGGCGAATCGAGGGCGCGCGCGGGCTCGACGCCGTCGTCGACCGCGCCCGACCCGTGGTCTCGGACCGGCTGACCGCCTGGCCCGGGGTCGCGGACGCGCTGCACGGCCGGTGGCTCGGCCACGCGCTCCACCCCCTGCTGACCGACTTCCCGCTCGGCTCGTGGATCGGGGCGACGCTCCTCGACCTCGCGGGCGGCCCGGGCGGGCGGCGGTCGGCCGACCGGCTCGTCGGACTGGGGATCGTCCTCGCCGTCCCGACGGCGCTCGCCGGGGCCGCGGACTGGGCCGCCAACGCGGACCGGCGCGTCGGCCGGGTGGGTACGGCCCACGCCGCGCTGCACGCCACCGCACTGACCCTCTACGGCGGGTCGTGGCTGCTGCGCCGCCGGGGTCGGCGCCGCGCGGGCGTCGCCGTATCCCTCGTCGCCGGGACCGTGGCCACCGCGAGCGGATACCTCGGCGGGCACATGACGCTGCGGCTGCAGGCTCCACCCGAAGCGCTCAGCGACCCGTCGGCGGAGGTCGGCGGCGCCCCGTAGGGGCTCACGTGGCGGCGCGGAGCGCGTCGCCCACGAGAAGCGGGACGACGTCGTCCGCGTCGAGGCCGGCGGCCACGACGACGTCGTCGGCGAATCCGGCCGCCGCGAGCTCGAGCCCGCTCGCACAGCCTGCGAGGTTCGCCGCGAGGTCCGACCGCACGGCGGCGAACGCGGCGACGGCCGCACCCGCCTCGGGCGAGAGCCGCAGCTCGCGTCGTCCGGCACGGCGCTGCTCGGCGACGAGCGCCTCCACGACGCTCCCCGCACCCCAGAGGTCCTCGACTGCGGGCCGCAGCGGGCCGTCCGGCCATCGCTCCCCCGCCGCGACGACGGCGACCGGACCGGATGGTGCGGACCGCACGAGCCACCGGGAGACCGCGGCCCGGGTGCGCAGGGACGCCGCGACCACGCGCGCGTCGCCGCCGCTCAAGGCGGCCACGATCGTCGAGCCGTTCGGCGACGGCAGCACGATCCGGTCGCCGCGGAGCGCTCCCGCCCCGGCGGCGCGCACCATGTCGGCCGGTGAGAGGCTCGCGGGAGGGACGTCGTCGGACGCGAGTGCACGCGCCTCCAGACGCCCGACTGCGAGGCGCGCCCCCCGCTCGGCCGCGAGACGAGCGGCGGCGCCGTCGTGCCACCGGGACGGCAGCACCTCCGCGCCGCCGGCGAGCGCCACGCCGACCGTCGTCGTGAAGCTCAGGACGTCGACGACGACGACGACGGCCGCACCCCGAGCGATCTGCGCGCCGCCGTCCGGTCCCCACTCGAACCGGACGTCGGCGCCGCCCTGCGACCAGGGCGGACCGTCACCCATCGATCGCGAGCTCCTGGAGCTCGACGGTCCGCTCGCCGCCCGCGTCGCCGGTGTTGACGGTGCCGCGGGGTTCGAGGAGGAGAGCGAGGACCTCCTCGTCGGCCCGCGGGCAGTGCTCGACGCCGCGCGGGACGACGTAGACGTCGTCGGGACCGAGCTCGACGTCGTGGCGGGTGCCGTCGGCGTCGCGCTGCTGGATGACGAGGGTGCCGGACCGGACGAGGAAGAGCTCGTCGGTCTCGGGGTGGCTGTGCCACACGAACTCGCCGTGGAGGCGCACGACCTTCACGTCGTAGTCGTTCACGCTCGCGAGACGGTGGGGCTGCCACGGCTCGGTGAAGGAGGAGAACGCGGTCGCGATGTTGACAGGATCGGCCATGCCCCGACCCTAGGCGCGGCACGGCGCGCGAGCACGGGATATCGGCCCCACGACGACGGGGTCTCCGCCCGTCCGAGGCGGCGGACGGGCGGAGACCCCGTGCTCGGCGCGCGGGGTGGGGCGCCGAGGGGGCGGCGTCAGCCGGCGGGAGTCGCCGTCGACGAGGGGACGCGCCAGGCGGAGATGTCCACGACGGCCTTCGACAGCTTGTTCTCGGCCAGGAACTCGTCGGTCCCCTGGAGGAGCTTCAGCCCCTTGTCGGTGAAGGGCTCCGCCGGGTAGAGCGAGACCGGCTGCGCGACCTTGACGACGTCGACGGTGGTCTTGGACGCCTTGGCCGCGAACTCGTAGAACGCCTCGGGGTCGGCGTTGATCTCGCCGACGGCCTTGGCGCGCGCGGCGTTCCACGCGTCGGGGAGGCCGGGGTGAGCGGCGAGCTCGGCCTTCGTGATGATGGTCGCGCCGGTGCCGAGCAGGTCGGGGTGGTCCTCGGACGCCTTGTCGATCACCGGGTAGCCCTGGGCGGTGAGGACGCCCGTGAGCTGCCCCGCGGGCGCGGCGTACGCGGCGATGCCCCCGGACTGGAGGGACGCGACGGCGTTCGTCGTGTAGACGTGCGTGATCTTCACGTCGTCGGCCAGGCCCTTCTGCTGGAGCAGGGCCACGAGGTACCGGTACATGTACGAGCCGACCTGGGTCGCGATGGTCTTGCCCTTGAGGTCCTCGAGGCTGGTGACGCCCTTGGCGCCGACGAGCCAGGCGTCCTGCCCGACGGCGGACTGGTTGACGAGGTAGGTGTCGATCCCGCTGGCCTTCGCGGTCAGGGCCGGGGTGTCGCCGAGCGTCGCGAGGTCGATCGAGCCGCCCTGGACGGCGGCGCTCAGGTCCGGCCCGTTCTTGAACGGCACCCACGAGATCTTGCCGATCCCCGCGCTCTTGAGCGCGGGGAGCAGCTCGTCGTGCGCGTCGGCCCAGCCCTCGGGCCCTGCCGGGTTCGGCGTGTTGGAGATGAAACCGACGCGCAGGGCCGCGCCGCCGTCGGCGGCCTTCGCGTCGCTCGTCGAGGAGCAGGCGGCGAGCGTGCCGGCGAGCGCCCCCGCGAGGACGGCGGCGGCCACGGCGGACGTGCGGCGGCGCGCGCCCGACGGGCGCGTGCGGGTACGGAAGAGGCTCATGGTGTTCCTTCGGGGTCGGGGGCGCCGGGGCGCGGGTACTACTGGAAGCGCTGCGGGAGGTGCGGGCGGGCGAGCTCGGTGAGCTCGCCGTTGCGGTCGCGGAGGCTGCCGGGCCGGCGGCCCCGGCCCCAGCCGATCCACTCGCGGTACTCGCCGAGCCGGCCGGCCGCCTCGAGGGCGTCCTCGTCGCGGTAGGGCGAGCCCTCGGGGGCAGGGTCGGCGAGAGGCGCCACGAACAGGGCGTCCGTGGGGCAGTGCGCCTCGCACATGAAGCAGGTCTGGCAGTCCTGCTGCCGGGCGATGACAGGGTGCCCGCCGGGCACCTCGTCGAAGACGTTGGTCGGGCAGACCTCGACGCACTTGTTGCAGTCGATGCAGCGCGACGGCGAGACGAGTTCGATCACGACGCCCGCTCCTCCTCTCGTACGGGGACCTCGGGGCGGGTCCACACCTCGTCGAGCCCGCCCACGCGGATGCGGTGGGTCAGGCGCTCGTCGAGGTCGGGGTGGTCGTCGCGGCGATGGATCACCCGCGACTCCGGCCGGGCCAGCGCGGCCCGGTACATCCAGCGGGCGTGCGCGACCATCGCCGCGGCCTCGCGTGCCTTCACGGGCTCGGCCGACGCGTCGAGGTCGGGTACGGCGTCGGTCCACAGCGCGTCGAGGCGTGCGAGCGACCCGCGCAGCCCGTCCGCGGTCCGGAACAGGTTGCGCTCGAGCGGGATCACCTCGGCCTGGACGTCGCGGATCACCTCGCGCGGCGCCGTCCGGCCCGACGACGGCGCTCGGGTCCCGGCGGGGACGTCGTCCCGGGCGGTGGTCGCCGCGGGAGCAGCGCCGCGCCGCCTCGCGAACGACGCCGCCGCGCCGCCCGCCCAGGTGCCCGACGAGATCGCCCATGCGCCGTTGTGGCTCCCGCCGCCCGACACCGCTCCGGTGATCAGCTCGCGCGACGCCACGTCGCCCGCGGCGTAGAGGCCGGGGACGGTCGTCTCGCACCCGTCGCCGACGACCGCGAGACCTCCGGTGCCGCGGACCGTCCCCTCGAGGACGAGCCGCACCTCGAACAGGTCGGTGAACACGTCGACCCCGGCCTTGTCGTAGGGCAGGAAGAAGTTGGGCTGGGACCAGCGCAGCGCATCGTGCAGCGCAGGCGGCGCGAGGTCGAGGCGCGCGTACACCGGGGAGCCCGCGGCGAGCGTGCGGGCTACGACCTCGCGCCCGGAGAAGCCGGCGGCGTCGATGGGGTTGCGCTCGCCGTCGTAGTAGCTCGCGAACTGGTACATGCGCCCCTTGGTCTGCGCACCGAACCCGGGCGCCATGCCGTAGACGGAGGAGAACTCCATGCCGGACAGCTCGGCCCCGAGCTCGGCGGCCATGAGGTGGCCGTCGCCGGTGTCGGGGTTGCAGCCGAGCGCCCCCGACAGGAACGCGCAGCCCCCGGTCGCGAGCACGACGGCGCCCGCGCGCACGGTCCACGGCGCGTTCCCGCGCTGCCGCTGGACGCCCGTCGCCCCGACGACCACGCCGTCGACGTCCTGCACGAGCTCCTGCGCGGGGCTCTGGTCGAGGACCGTCACACCGGCGCGGAGGACCTGGCGCCGCATGAGCCGCATGTACTCGGGCCCCTGCAGGGAGCTGCGGCGCCGACGTCCGGACGGGTCGGTCGGGTACGGGTAGCCCCAGGCCTCGAGGTCGCCGACCCGGTCCCACGTCTCCTCGACGAGCCGGCGCAGCCACGTCCGGTCGGTCAGGTGGGCGCCCCGCTCCTCGCGGGCGAGGACGGCACGCTCGCGCTGGTCGCCGTCGTCGGGGACGTACCAGAGGTTGTTGCCGCCGGCCGCGGCGGCGCCGCTCGTCCCGACGAACCCCTTGTCGGCGAGGACGACACGCGCCCCGGTCCCGGCGGCGGCGAGCGCCGCCCACGTCCCGGCCGGCCCGCCGCCGAGGACGAGGACGTCGGCGCCGAGCGCGTCGGGCTCCCCGGCGCCGCCACCCGAACCGCCCGCGGGCTCGAGCGGACCCAGCGCGGTGATGCGGCGGCGGCTCACGCGGCACCCTCGCCGTCGTGCACGCCGAGCCAGCCGAGCAGGCGGCTGCGCTGCTCGGCGTACCCCGCGGAGCCGTGCTCGCGGTCGCCCGCGACGGGCACGTCGTGCTCGATGCGGCCGTGCGCCATGACGAGGACGCGGTCGGCGAGCAGGAGCGCCTCGTCGACGTCGTGCGTCACCAGGACGACGGCAGGCCGGTGCGCGTGCCACAGCTCGCGGACGAGCTCCTGCGCGGTGAGGCGCGTGAGGGCGTCGAGCGCGCCGAACGGCTCGTCGAGGAGGAGCAGGTCGGGCTGGCGGACGAGCGCCCGCGCGAGCGACGCGCGCTGCGCCTCGCCACCGGACAGCGTGGTCGGCCAGGCGTCGGCGCGGTGCTCGAGGCGTACCTCGCGCAGCGCGGCGAGGGCGGTCTCGCGCGTCGCACCCGGTACCCCGAGGACGACGTTCCGCCACACCTTCTTCCACGGCAGCAGCCGCGGGGCCTGGAAGGCGACAGCCCGGTCGCGGGCCACCGTCACGTCACCGGTGACGCCGCCGTCGAGGCCCGCGAGCACGCGCAGGAGCGTCGACTTGCCGCAGCCGCTCGCGCCGAGGAGCGCGACGAACTGACCGGCGGGGACGGCGAGGTCGAGGTCGTCGAGCACGGTGGTGGCCGAGGCCCCGCTGCCGAACGTGCGGCCGAGGCCGCGGACGTCGACGGCGAGCGGCGTCGTCGCCTCGGCGGGCGCGGTGCGGGGCGCGGTGGCGGTCATCGGGCGTCTCCCTGGGCGTCGTCGGGGGTGAAGGACCGCCGCCACGGGAGGAGCACGCGCTCCAGGACGCGGACGACGAGGTCGGCGAGCAGGCCGAGCAGCGCGTACACGACGAGGCAGACGACGATCGTGTCGGTCTGCAGGAGCTCCTGGGCCGACGTCATGAGGTACCCGATCCCGCTGGTCGCGCTGATCTGCTCGGCGAACACGAGCGCGAGCCAGGACACGCCGAGCGCGATCCGCACGCCGACGAGGAGCTGCGGGAGCGCCGCGCCCACGACGACGTGCCGGACGAGCCCGAGCCGGCCGAGGCCGAGCGTGCGGCCCGCCTCGACGAGCCCAGGGTCGACCTGGCGGATCCCCGCGGACAGGTTGATGTAGACGGGGAACGTGACGCCGAGCGCGATGAGGACGACCTTCGGAAGCTCACCGACGCCGAGCCAGATGATGAGCAGCGGCACGATCCCTGCGAACGGCACGGTCCGGAGCATCTGGACGGGCGCGTCGACGAGGTCCTCGCCGATCCGCGACAGCCCGCTCACGAGCGCCAGCACGACGCCCACGACGAGCCCGAGCGCGAGCCCCACGACGACCCGGTGCAGGGACGCGCCGATCGCGGCGGGCAGCTCGCCGTCGGCGATGAGGTGGCCCGCGGCACGGGCCACGTCGACGGGCGAGCCGAGGAACGTGCGGGGCAGGCGTCCGGTGGCGGCTGCGAGCTGCCACAGCGCGAGGATCACGACGACGCCGCTGAGCCGGGCGATCGCGCGCGGGACGCGCAGGCGGCGGCGCCGGTCGGTGCTGCTGGTCAGGCGCTCGACGGGGAGCCCGCGGGTTGCGGTGAGGGCGTCGGCCGACGGCGCCTCGAGGGGACGAGCGGTGAGGGTCATGGCTGCTCCAACGGGTCGTGCGACGGTCGTGAGCGGGGTGGGGTGCCCTGTCCGGGCAGAGGCGAACGGCACGACGGCGGCGGCTCGCGGCCGTCCGGACGCGGCGGCGGGTGCGGTTCGAGCGCGGGGGCGGCGCTCAGGCCCGACAGGCCGGCCGACAGCAGCGGCACGTCGAGCGCGCGGCGGGGTGCTCGCGGTCGGGGCTGCCGTGGCTGGTCATGGGGTGACCGTACGCGGATCGACGCGACTTCTTAACTGGAACGCTTAGGAATGGTCCCCTGTTAACAAGGAGGCCCGAAGACCGGAGTCACACGGTCTCGCGCTGCGAGACGCGCCCCACCGCTACGAGGCAGCAGCCGGGCGCAGGACTATCGCGCCGTCCTCGACGAGGACGCGCACGTCGGCGAGCGAGCCCACCACCCAGTCGGCGTCGGCGAGGTCGGAGGCGGGGTAGGTCGTCGTGAGCGCAAGGACGCGCATCCCGGCGGCCTTGCCCGCGGCGACCCCGGCGGGCGCGTCCTCGACGACGACGCACGCATCGACCTCGAGGATCTCGAGCGCGTCGGCGGCCTTGAGGTAGGGCTCGGGGTGCGGCTTGCCGAGCTCGACGTCCTCGGACGTCACCATGACGGGCGGCAGCGGCAGCGCGAGGGCCTCGACGCTCGACCCGGCGAGGCGCCGGTCGCCGCTCGTGACGATCGCCCAGGCGTCGGCGGCGTCGCGTGCGAGGGTCGTCACGAGGTCCTGGGCGCCGGGCATCCAGAGCACGTGGCCCGCGGCGGGGTCCGCCATGCGCACGAGCAGCTGGTCGGTGAGCGCGGCCCGCTCGGCCTCGTCGAGGCGCCCGGGGAGCGCGAGCTCGAGCGCCTGGGACCCGGGGATGCCGTGGATGTACGGCTCGAGGGCCGCGAACGGGACCCCGAGCTCGTCCGCCCCCCACCGCCAGGCGGCCTCGACCTTCTCCGTGGTGTCGACGAGCGTGCCGTCGAGGTCGAGCAGGAGGGCTGCGGCGCGGGCGCCGTCGGCGGGCAGCGGGGCGGGACTCACGCGCACAGACTACTGAGCCCGCCGCGGGCACCTCCTGGAGGCCGGCGAACCGGTCGCGCCCCGGAGGCGCGACCAGGGTGCCCGCCAGGGTGCCCGACGGACGCGGCGCCCCCGGCGCCGGAGGGACCGTCGTCGTATGGCAACGACGACCACCACCCGCCCCGCCCTCGGCGTGGTCCCGGTGCACGCGGGGCACCGGGTCACGATGTTCGAGATCTTCTTCGACCTCGTGTTCGTCTTCTCGATCACGCGCGTCGTCGCGTACCTCGAGGAGGACCGCGGCGCCGCGGCCCCGGTCCAGGGGCTCGTGCTGCTCCTGCTGCTCTGGTGGGCGTGGTCGGCGTTCACGTGGCTCGGGAACCGGGTCCGGGCGGACCGCGGGTTCGTCAAGCTCGGCATGGTCGCGGCGATGGCCGGGCTGTTCCTCGCGGGCGTCGTCGCGCCGGGAGCCTGGGAGGCGGACGGCGGACCGCTCGACGCGCCGCTCGTCCTGGCGCTCGCGTTCGCCGGGGTCCGCGTCACGTACGTCCTGCTGTTCCGGGCGGCGGCGCGGCACGACCCGCGGCTGCGCACCCAGATCGCGATCGACGCCGTCCCGCAGGCCGTGTCCGCGGTCCTCCTGGTCGTGGGCGCGATGCTGGGCGGGAGCACGCAGACGGTGCTGTGGTCGTGCGCGTTGCTCGTCGACTTCGCGGGCGGCCGGCTCACCTCCGGGTACCGGGGGTGGCGCATCGTGAGCACCGGCCACTTCGTCGAGCGGCACGGGCTCGTCGTGATCATCGCGTTCGGCGAGACCCTCGTCTCCGCGGGCACGGGCGCGGGCGACCACGTGATGCGGTGGCCCGTCGTCGCGGCCGGAAGCCTCGGGTTCCTGCTCACGGCGACCCTCTGGTCGGCGTACGCCGCGCGGCTCGCGGGAGCGGCCGGCGACGTGCTCGCGGCCGCCACGACGCGACGCCGGGCCGAGCTCGCGCGGGACGGCTACGCGCTCGGGCACGCGCCCGTCGTCGTCGGGATCGTGGCACTCGCGCTCGGGCTCCGGCTGCTGCTCGCAGCCGCCGACGCCGGCACGCCCGCCGGGTGGACGGCGACCGCCGCGCTCACGGGCGGGGCCGCGCTCTACCTGCTCGCGCTCGAGCTCTTCCGCTGGGTCATGCTCCGCGAGGTCCACGCGGTCCCGCTGCTCGGCGTCCTCGCCCTGCTGGACGTCGCCGTCGGCGCGCACGCCGGGCCGCCGCTCGTGGTCCTCGGGCTCACGACGGCCGTCGTCGTGGCGGTCGTCGCGGTCGAGCAGGTGTCGGCCCTCGGCGGGCGGGGACGGCTCAGTCGTTGAGGCCCAGCCCCTTGCGGCCCTTCGCGAAGTAGGCGATCGGTCCCACCCAGTTCGCGAGCATCGCGACGCCCCACGCGAGCTTGGGCCCCTCGACCTCGTCGGCGGGCCGCTTCGCGAGGTCGCGGTAGCCCGCCGCGGTGAGCGAGATCTGGACGAGCGACAGGACGATCACCAGCGCCTTCTTGCCGCCGCTGAGCTCGCTCCAGGACTTCTTGCGTGCCATGGGCACCCCTCCCGTGTCGGTCGGACGCGATCCGTCCCGACGACGGTACGCGCCCTCGACCCGACGCGCGCGACGGCGTCGTCCGGCCGACCCGGCGTGCCGGGTGGCCGCGCGGCGACACCTCCGCCAGAGTCGGGGCAGGCCGCGCCCCGGCCCCACCGAGGAGGGATCCACGCATGCAGGCTGTCAAGCTCGTCGGACCGCACACCCTGGAGCTCCAGGACGTCCCCGTCCCCGACGTCGGACCGGACGAGGTCCTCGTCAAGGTCGCCGGCGCCGGCCTCTGCCACTCCGACCTGCACGTGCTGCACATGGGCGACGAGTGGCCGTTCTTCGGGAACACCGTCGGGCACGAGGGCGCGGGCCGGGTCGAGCGCACCGGCTCCGACGTGGACGGGCTCGACCCGGGCGACGCCGTGCTCGTGAGCGTCATCTGGGCGTGCGGCCGCTGCCGCGCCTGCGTCGAGGGCCGCGACAACGCGTGCCAGGTCAACGGCAGCCGCCTCCAGTTCCCGACGACGCCCGGCCTGGGTCCCGACGGCGCCATGGCCGAGTACATGGTCGTGAAGGCGCGGCACCTCGACCCGATCGGCGCCCTCGACCCCGTGGCCGCGGCGCCGCTCGCCGACGCCGGCGTCACCCCGATGCACGCGGTGAACAGCGCGCGGGCGCACCTCGTCCCCGGCTCCACCGCCGTCGTGCTCGGCGTCGGCGGTCTCGGGCACCTGGGCCTCCAGATCCTCACCGCCACGACGGGCGCGCGCGTCGTCGCGCTCGACACCGACGAGGCCAAGCTGGGGCTCGCCCGCGAGCTGGGGGCCGACGTCGTGCTGCGGAGCGACGCCGACGCGGCCGCCGCGATCCTCGACCTCACGGACGGCTACGGCGCGGACGCCGTCTTCGACTTCGTCGGCGTCCAGCCCACGGTCGACCTCGCGACGTCCGTCGTGGCGCCCGAGGGGGCGCTGCGGTTCGTCGGGCTTGGCGGCGGCAGCTTCGCGTACGCGTCGGACCCGGGCACCGAGGTCCTCCCGTGGGGCGTGAACGTCCAGCGCTCCTACGGCGGGACCCGCGCCGACCAGCTCCAGGTCGTGGCGCTCGCGCAGCAGGGCAGGCTCGCCGTCGAGGTGCAGCGCTACCCGCTCGCCGACTTCCAGCGCGCGTTCGACGACCTCGAGGCCGGGCGCATCACGGGTCGGGCGGTGCTGATCCCGTAACCGGCGCCCGGCCGACGCCGGTCAGGCGGGGACGCCCGTGCGGACGTCCTCGCCGGTCCGGGTCGCGATGCCGTCGTACCGCCCGTCGACGACGTCCGCGACGCGCACACGCTCGCCGAGCGTCGCGGACAGGTAGACCGCGCGGACCGTCGCGAGGGCGCGGAGGCCGTCGTCGAGCGTGACCCACGGCGCGCGACGCTCGCGGATCGCGGCGACCACGTCCGCCCACTGGGTCCCGTGCGAGCTGCCGTACTGCGCGACGTGCGACTCCTGCGGGTCGAGCGCACCGCGTACCGACCCGGCGGCCGCGGCGCCGATCTCGTCGGCCGACTGGTCGGCCGTCCAGTCGCCGTCCTCGGCGTCGCGGGCGTGGAAGAACGTCAGCTCGTCCGCCTCGATCACCGCCGACCCGTCGGTGCCGTGCACCTGGAGCCGCACCCCGAGGTCGGGGTACACGGTCGTGGAGGCGTGGAGGGTCGCGAGGGCCCCGGACGCGAACCGCACGATCGCGACGGCGACGTCCTCGACCTCGATGCGCTCGTGGCCGAGCCGGGCCGTCGACGCGACGACGTCGACGGGCTCGCCGAGGAACCAGAGCAGCAGGTCGAGCGTGTGCACGCCCTGGTTCATGAGCGCGCCGCCGCCGTCGAGCGCCCAGGTCCCGCGCCACGCACCGGAGTCGTAGTACTCCTGCGTGCGGTACCAGTCGACGTTCGCGACGGCCGACGTCACGCGCCCGAACCGGCCCGCCTCGAGCGCGCGGTGCACCGCGATCGCGGAGGGGTCGTGACGGTGCTGGGAGATCACCGCGACGACCTGGTCGGGGCGCGCGGCCGCCGCGTCGCGGAGCTTGCGCGCGGGCTCGATCGCGACGTCGAGGGGCTTCTCGACGACGACGTGCGTCCCCGCCTCGAGCGCCTCGAGCGCGAGGCCGGCGTGCTCCCCGCTGGGGGTGCAGATGCTCACGACGTCGACGCCGCCGGCCTCGAGGGCCTCGCCGAGCGAGCCGAAGCGCCGGGGGGCCGGCCGTCCCGCGGCGACGAGCTGGTCGGCGACCGCGGCGGTGCGGTCGGGGTTCGGGTCGACGAGGGCGACGACGTCGAGGTCGCCGTTCTGCGCGGCGACCTCGGCGTGCAGGCGGCCGATGACGCCGCAGCCGACGACGGCGACGCGCAGCGGTGCGGGGACGCCGGGGGTGGTGCTCATGACAGCGAGACTCCTGCTCGTTCGGTGATCCGTGCGAAGGCGCGCGCCGCGGTGCCGAAGGCCGCGGGCCCGGAGAACCCGCCCATCTGGCCGGCGACGGTGAGGTGGGGCTCGAGCGACGCGAAGCCCGCGTACCCGGACGCGACGAGCGCGGCGACGGTGTCGGCGACCTCGCCGTCACCCTCGCCGGCCGGCCTGACCTCGCCCGTCGCGAGGTCCGCGTCCTTGACCTGGAGGTAGTCGACGTAGGGGGCGAGGTCGGCCCAGCCGGCGCTGTGCGGCCGCACGCCGACCTGGACGTAGTTCGCGGGGTCCCACGCGAGCCGGAACGCGGGGCTCGCGAGGGTCGCGGCCAGGTCGAGGACGCGTTCGGGCGTGTCGCCGTAGATCCCCTTCTCGTTCTCGTGCAGCAGGACGAGGCCCGCGTCGGCGGCGATCGCGACGAGCCCGCGCAGGGCGTCGAGCACGTCGTCCCGCACCGCGGCTGCGGTGACGCCGTCGGGCCGGTAGAACGAGAAGATCCGGACGTACGGGGTGCCGAGGGCGTGGGCGACCTCCGCGATCCGGCGCAGCCGGTCGAGCTCGGCGCGGGCGCTCGCGACGTCGACCTTGCCGATCGGCGAGGCGACCGCGCTCACCCTCTGGCCGGTGTCGTCGAGGAGCGTGCGCAGGTCGCGGACCTGCGCGTCCGTGAGGTCGGCGGCGTTGGCGCCCCAGGCGCTGCGGACCTCGACGTGCCGGGCCCCGAGCGCCTGGAGCACCGCGATCTGCACACGCGGGTCGGGGTCGATCTCGTCGCCGAAGCCGGACAGGTGCCAGGTGGGCGGGTCTGCCATGCCCGAGATCGTACTCATCCATCAGTTTGATTTACAATGCGTCGGATCGACGCTCGTTGCCGGGAGGCAGCAAGGGTTGACTAATTAACACTCATGGTTTTAATGTCTCGACCGCCGGCTCGACCCACCGACGAGCCACGGACCCGAGGAGTTTCAATGAGGAAACTGTCGCTGCGGCTCGCAACCGCAGTCGGTATGACAGGCGCGCTCGTCGCGCTCGCGGCGTGCTCGAGCGGCGGAGGCGACGGCGGGGGCAGCACCCCCGACGACCTCGACGCCAAGGCGAAGGTCTCCATCACCGTGGGCGACTACCCCACGGCCGACAAGCCCGACGAGCGCGCTGCGTTCGACAAGCGCGTCGACGCCTTCGAGGCCGCGAACCCGAACATCACCGTCAAGCCGGTCGCGGAGACCTGGGACGCCCAGACCTTCCAGGCCAAGCTCGCGGGCGGCACCCTCCCGACCGTCATGGGCGTCTCCCTCACCTACAGCCACGAGCTCATCGCCAACGGGCAGGTGCCCGACATGACGCCGTACCTCGAAGAGCTCGACATGGTGAAGGACCTCAACCCCCTCGCGCTCGACAAGGTCAAGGACGCTGACGGCAAGATCTACGCGATCCCGACCGGTCTCTTCTCCGTCGGCCTCGCGTACAACCGCGAGATCTTCACCAAGGCCGGGCTCGACCCCGACAAGCCGCCGACCACCTGGGACGAGGTCCGCGCCGACGCCAAGATCATCCACGACAAGGTCCCCGGGGTCGCGGGCTACGCGCAGCTCACGACCAACAACACCGGTGGCTGGATGCTCACCACCATGACGTACAGCAAGGGCGGCGCGGTCCAGGACGACGCCGGCAAGAAGGCCGTCATGGGCGACGCGACCGTCGAGTCGCTCCAGGCCCTCCACGACATGCGCTGGACCGACGACTCGATGGGCAGCCAGTTCCTCTACGACCAGGAGGCCGCCCGCCAGGCGTTCGCCGCCGGGAAGATCGGCATGATCCTCCAGGCGCCCGACATCTACTTCACGATCGTCACGCAGTACCACTTCGACAAGACGAAGTTCGGGCAGACCGCGCTCCCCCAGAGCAACGGCGAGAACGGCACCCTCACGGGCGGCACGCTCAAGCTGTTCAACGTCAAGGCGACGCCGAACCAGCTCCTCGCCGCGACGAAGTGGATCAAGTTCTACGAGTTCGACAAGTACTACGACAAGGACGTCGCGATCGCCGACGCCAAGACGAACGACGCGTCGGGCAGCCCCGTGGGCCTCCCGAGCCTCCCGCCCGTCTCGGACGAGGTGAACAACCGCTACCTCGAGTGGATCAAGCCGTACATCAACGTGCCGCTCGGGCACTTCACGGGCTACACGAGCTCGAAGCTCCCGCTGATCCCCGAACCGGTCACCGGGACCCAGCAGACCTACGCCGCACTCGACCCCGTCGTGCAGAAGGTGCTGACCGACAAGAACGTCGACATCCAGAAGACCGTCGACGACGCCAACAAGACGGTCGACGGCATCATCGCCCAGGCCTCGCGCTAGCCCCGACGACCGGCCGGGCGACGGACCACCGGCGCCCGGCCGGTCCCCCCTCGAAGGGAGGGATCAACCATGACCACCACCACCCTCGAGGTCGAGCCCGACGTCGCGCGCGAGCGCCGACGACCGTCCGGCCTCAGCCGCTGGTATCGCGGCGGCGGCATCCACGCCGTGCTCTTCGCGATCCCCGTCGTCCTGATCTTCCTCTACTTCAGCTGGGGGCCGGTCGTCCGCGGCCTCGTCCTGAGCCTGCAGAAGACCAACCTCGTCCAGCCCGCCAAGTGGGTCGGCTGGAGCAACTTCGAGTACGTGCTCTCCGACCCCGGGCTGGGCCAGGCCGCGCTCAACACGGCGTACTTCGCCCTGCTCGCGCTCGTCATCGGCTTCCCCGTCCCGATCTTCCTCGCGGTCCTCATCAACGAGCTCCGCAAGCACGACGGGCTGTACAACGCGCTCGCCTACCTGCCCGCGATCATCCCGCCGGTCGCCGCGATCCTGCTGTGGAAGTTCTTCTACGACCCCGCCCCCGAGGGCATGTTCAACACGATGCTCGGGTGGATCGGGCTGGGTCCGTACCCGTGGTTGAACTCCGAGGCCATGGCGATGCCGTCGATCGTCCTCTACGCGACCTGGGCGGGCGCCGGCTCGACCGCGATCATCTACCTCGCCGCGCTGGGCTCGGTCCAGACCGAGCTCTACGAGGCCGCGGAGATCGACGGCGCCGGGATCTGGCGCCGCGTCTGGCACATCACCATCCCGCAGCTGCGCGGCGTCATCCTCGTGATGATGCTCCTGCAGCTCATCGGCACCTTCCAGATCTTCACGGAGCCGTTCCTCTTCACCGGAGGCGGACCCAACAACGCCACCCAGACCATCCTCCTGAAGATCTACAACTACGCCTTCGTCAACGGAGACTTCGGCGCCGCGACCGCTCTGAGCGTCCTGCTCGCGCTCTTCCTCGGGCTGCTCTCCGTCGTCTACTACTTCGTGACCAAGAGGTGGAGCCCGTCATGAGCGTCCTCGACACACCCACCGCCGCGACCGACGTCGCCGTCGCGACCGAGCCGGCCGCCTCCGAGCGAGCCCGGCGCCGCAGGCGCCGCCCGACGACCCCCAAGGAACGCGGGCTGATCTCCGACGCCGACCGCAAGCGCGGGAACGTCCGGTTCTGGCTCACGCTCGTCCAGACGATCGTCCTGATCGGCCTCATCGTCGCCTGCCTCGGCCCGCTCCTGTGGTCCGCGAAGGCGTCGGTCACCGACAGCCAGGAGATCATCTCCGACCCGATGGGGATCTTCTTCACCCCCAACGAGTGGGGCAACCTCACCCGCGCCTGGAACGGCGCCGAGATCGGTCGCTCGCTCGTCAACACGGTGATCATGGCCGCGGGCTCGACGATCGCGACCCTGCTCATCAGCACGCTCGCCGCGTTCCTGCTGAGCGTCCTGCGGCCCAAGTGGGGCCCGATCCTGGGCGGGGCGATCATCGCGACGCTGTTCCTCCCGGGCGTGATCTCGCTCGTGCCCCTCTACCTGACCGTCCTCGACATGCCGCTGGTCCACATCCGGCTCCAGGACACGTTCTGGGCCGTGTGGCTCCCGTCCGCCGCGAGCGCGTTCAACGTCGTCGTGCTCAAGCGCTTCTTCGACTCGATCCCCCGCGAGTACCTCGAGGCCGCGCGGATCGACGGTGCCGGACCGATCCGGATCCTCACGTCGCTCGTGCTCCCGCTGTCGCGGCCGATCCTCGGCGTGATCATGCTGCTGTCGGTCGTCGGCGCCTGGAAGGAGTTCCTGTGGCCGATGCTCGTCCTGTCGAACCCGAAGCTGCAGCCCGTGTCCGTGGCGCTGCCCAAGCTCGCCACCGGGAACTCGCCGCTGTCGGTCCAGATGGCGGCCGTCTTCCTCACCATCATCATCCCCGTCGTGCTGTTCCTGATCTTCCAGAAGCAGTTCCTGCGCGGGGTCGGCACCGCTGGAGGAATCAAGGGATGAGCACGCTCGCAGGCAGCAAGATCCTCGTCACCGGGGCGTCGGGGCGGATCGGGTCGGTCACGACCCGCCGCCTCCGCGCCGCCGGGGCGTGGGTCACTGCCCTCTCCATCAACGACGACCCGTCCCTCGAGGCGGACCGCGTCCTCGTCGGCGACACGCGGTCGCAGGACGACGTCGCGGAGGCGCTCGAGGGCGCCGACGCCGTGGTCCACCTGGCCGCGCTCGCGCACCGGGACATCGCGCCGCCGTTCGACGTCTACTCGACGAACGTGGTCTCGACGTTCAACGTGCTCGCCCAGGCGGGCGCGCTGGGGATCCGTCACGCCGTGGTCGCGGGCAGCATCAACGCGTGCGGCCTGCCCCAGAACGTCCACGAGGTGCGCCCGGCCTACGTCCCCTACGACGCCCACCTCCCCGTGGACATCGCCGACTGGTACTCGCTGTCGAAGCACCAGGACGAGAGCACCGCGCGGATGGCGTGGCGCCACTGGGGCATCGACGTCGTGACGCTGCGGTTCCCGCACGTGAACTCCGAAGAGGCGCTGCGGGCGCAGTCCCTCCAGCTCGCCGAGGACCCGCGACCCGGCCTGCTCGAGGGCTGGTCGTACCTGACGACGGAGGACGCGGCCCGCTCGGTCGAGCTCGCGCTCACCGCCCGTACGACGGGCGCGCACGCGTTCTTCCTCGCGGCGGACCGGACCCTCGCGCCGTACCGGACCGAGGACATGCTCGACGCGTTCGCGCCCGAGGTCCTGAGGACCAGGCGGTTCGTCGG
The DNA here is from genome assembly GCF_042670205.1 of Luteimicrobium sp. NPDC057192. NCBI lineage: Bacteria > Bacillati > Actinomycetota > Actinomycetes > Micrococcales > Luteimicrobium > Luteimicrobium sp. NPDC057192. The sequence continues at coordinate 20,311 of NZ_JBHUWD010000042.1, forward strand.
GCGGGAGGTCCCCATCGACCTCACGCCCGCCCGGGAGCTCATCGGCTTCCAGGCGGAGCACGAGATCGAGCTCCCGACCCTCGACCTGCCGACCGGCCTCTGACGGCACCACCTCTAGCAAGGAGCACTGATTTCCACCATGCCGTTCGACACGTTCGCCAACCCCTGGCCCGGCCGGGAGGACGTCCGGATCACGTCCGTCCGCGCCATCACGACGGCGCCCGAGGGCACGGCGCTGGTCGTGGTGCGGATCGACACCGACGTCCCCGGGCTGTACGGCCTCGGGTGCGCCACCTTCACCCAGCGGTGGAAGGCCGTGCGCACGTTCGTCGACGAGCACCTCGCGCGGCTGCTCGTCGGGCGCTACCCCGGGGACATCGGCGACCTCACGCGCCTCGCCGCGTTCTCGGGCTACTGGCGGGGCGGCCCGGTCACCAACAACGCGATCTCCGGCGTCGACCAGGCGCTGTGGGACATCGCCGGCAAGCGTGCGGGCATGCCCGTCCACGAGCTGCTCGGCGGCAAGGTGCGCGCCGCCGCGGACACCTACATCCACGCGGCCGGCCGCACCGCCGACGAGGTGATCGAGGAGGCCCAGGGCTTCGTCGACGCCGGGTGGCGGCACGTGCGGATCCAGCTCTCCACGCCGGGCGGCGGCGGGTACGGGGCCCCGAGCGTCCCGACCGAGTACCCCGACGCGCCCTACGCGAACGGCTGGAGCTCGCGCGACTACCTGCGGCGGGTCCCGGCGCTGTTCGAGGCCGTCCGCGAGGCCCTGCCCGACCGGGTCGAGCTGCTCCACGACGTGCACTCGCGCCTCACCCCCAAGGACGCCGTCTGGCTGGCGCGCGCCGTCGAGCCGTACCGGCCGTACTTCCTCGAGGACGTGCTGCCGCCCGAGCACTGGGACCGCCTGCCCGAGGTGCGCGCCGCGAGCCCCGTGCCGATCGCGGTCGGCGAGCTCACGACGTCGCTCACCGACGCGGTGCGGCTCGTGCGCGACGGGGGTGTCGACTTCATCCGGTCGCACGTCTCCGACATCGGCGGCCTGACCCCCGCCCGCAAGCTCGCGGACCTCGCCGAGCTGTGCGGTGTCAAGACCGCGTGGCACGGCCCGGGCGACACCTCGCCCATCGGGGCGGCCGCGAACGTCGCCCTCGACGTCACCTCCGCAGCCTTCGGCATCCAGGAGGGCCACCTCTACAATGAGGCCACGCACGACGTCTTCCCCGGGACCCTGCAGATCAAGGACGGCTGGCTGGTCCCCAACGAGACGCCGGGCTGGGGCATCGACATCGACGAGGAGATGGCGGCCCGGTACCCGGCCGAGCTCTCCGGACACGACGCCTGGGCCGCAGGCGTCCGCCGACCCGACGGAGCGCTGGAGGCACCGTGACCGAGCTGACCGACACGCCCAGTCGCCGTCACGAGGTCCGGTCCTACGCCGCGCGACGCCCGCGACCCTGGGGTGACCGGAGCCAGCCGGGCGCCAACCAGTACGACCTCGGCTCGTTCAACGAGGCGACCATCATCGAGACGATCCGGCTCGCGGGCACCATCACGCGCACCGAGATCTCCGAGCAGACTGGGCTCACGCAGCAGTCGGTGTCGCGGATCCTCCGCGTCCTCCTGGAGCGCGGGCTGCTCGCCGAGGGCGCCGCGGAGCGCACCGAGCGGCTGGGCAAGCCCCGGACGCCGGTGCGCCTGCGCGCCGAGGCGGCGCACGCGGCCGGGGTGCTCGTCGACCCGGAGCTGGTGTCGGTCGTGCTGACCGACCTGGACGGCGCGGTGCTCGAGAAGCGCACGGTCCCGCTCGACGCCGAGGTCGCGCCCGCGGCGCTCGTCGAGATCGTCGCGGGGTGCGTCGACTCCGTCCTGGCGGACTCGGGCATCGACCCGACGACGTTCCTCGGCGTCGGCGTCGCGGTCCCGGGGCCGATCACGATCGACGGCCAGCTCCTCGACCTGCCGCTGTCCGAGGCGTGGCGCAACGTGCCCCTGCGGGGCATGCTCGCCGACCGGCTGGGCTGCCCGGTCGTCCTCGAGAAGGACGGCACGGCGGCCGCGGCCGGCGAGCAGTGGGTCGGCCGGACCGACCGCGCCGGCGACTTCGTGTACCTGTACGTGGGCACCGGCATGGGCTCGGGCCTCGTCCTGAACGGCGAGACGTACCGCGGTGGGAGCGCTAACGCGGGCGAGTTCGGCCAGCTCTGCGCCGTCCGCCTCGGGCTGGTCGACGAGAGCGGCAGGCCGCAGCTCGTCCGCGAGTGCAACCCCACCGTCGCGCTCCCGGAGATCGCGCGCGAGCTCGGCTACGACGGCCCCGGCCGCACGTTCCGCGAGCTCTGCGCGGCGACGGGCGCGGGCGACCCCGCCGCCGTCGCGGCCGCGCAGCAGATCGCCGACGTCATCGCGCTCGGCGCCGTCGCGCTCATCGACCTGCTCGACCTCCCGCTGCTGGTCGTGGGCGGGCCCGCGTTCGCGCCGGAGCTGCAGCCGATCCTCGTCGACACCATCGACAAGGCGGTCAACAGCCTCCCGACGGCGCACGGGGCGCGGCGCGTCGAGGTCCAGCACTCGGTGGTCCAGGGCGAGGCGGGTGCGATCGGCGCGGCGTCGACGATCTTCCACGCCTCGTTCGCGCCCACGGTGCGCCGCACGCGTCAGCACGCGATCTCGTGAGCAGCAGACCTGGACCCGAGGGACGTACGCAGCTCCGCTCCCCCGACGGGGCGTTCACCGTCGTCGTCGACCGCACGGGTGCCCGGATCGCGTCGCTCGAGCACCTGGCGACCGGCACGGAGCTCCTGCTCCGCCTGCCGTGGGAGGACGAGGACTGGGCGACGGCGTACCCGTCGACGAGCTCGAACGAGGAGTGGCACCGCCGGTACGCGGGCGGCTGGCACTCGCTCGTCCCGCACGCGGGCGACCAGCGCACGGTCGGCGGCGTCGAGCACCCGTTCCACGGCGAGGCGGCCTGGCGGCGCTGGCGCGTGCTCGAGGCCGACCCGAGCTCCTGCACGCTCGAGGTCGTGCTCCGGACGGCACCCCTGACCGTGCGGCGCACCGTCCGCGCGACCTCGACGGGCGTCGTCGTCGACCAGACGGTGGCCAACCACGCGGTCCGACCGACGGCGTTCACCTGGACCGAGCACCCGACGTTCGCCGGCGCCCTCGCGGGCGCCGGCTCGACCATCACGCTGGGCGGCGACGCCGTCGACGCCGCCTTCCCCGGCGGCGACGGGCCGCCCGGCGGCTTCCAGTCGGTCCGCGCCAAGGGCCGCGGCGACGTCGAGCTGCGCAACGACGCCGCCGGCACGGCCGTGACGCTCCGCTGGGATCCCGAGCTGTTCCCCTACCTGCACGTGTGGCAGGAGCACGGCGGGACGACCGGCTTCCCCTGGTGGGGCTCGGTCGACGCCGTCGCGCTCGAGCCCGCGTGCCGCCCGTACGACCCCGACGAGACGCTCGGGCCGCTCGTGCTCGCCGGCGGCGAGGAGCTCGCCGCGCGCTTCGAGCTCGAGGCGACCGTGGGCCCACCCGCCCCGCACGACCGACAGACGAAGGAGTCCCGGTGACCACGATCGGCGTCCAGACCATGATGCTGCGCGACGAGTTCGCGGAGCGCGGCATCGTCGAGACCTTCCGGCGGGTACGGGACATCGGCTACCGCGCCGCCGAGATCTCGGCCGTCGAGATGAGCGCCGCGAACGTGGCGGCGCTCGCGCGGGTGCGCGACGAGCTCGGCGTCGAGATCGCGTCGATCTCGGGCGGTCTCACCGCCCCCGACGGCGCCCCCTCGCTCAGCACGCACCTCGACACGTTCGTGGCCGACGCCCGGACGCTGGGCGCGCGGATGATCCGCATCGGCATGCTGCCCGCGGCGGCGATGGCGTCGACGGCGCGCGTCGAGGAGTTCGCGGACCGGTGCCAGGAGGTCGCGGAGGCGCTCCGCGAGCACGACATCGCGCTGTACTACCACAACCACCACGTGGACTTCGCGAAGTACGACGGCCGCTTCCTGCTCGACGTCGTCGCCGAGCGCTCCCCGCTCGTGGGCTTCGAGATCGACGTGCACTGGGTCCAACGCGGGGGCCTCGACCCCGTCACGACGCTGCGCCGGTACGGCGCCGGCGGGCGCGTGGCGATGGTCCACCTCAAGGACTACCGGATCGGCCACCTCGACCCGGCGGTCTACGCGTCGCTCGACGCGGGCGACCAGGCGCCGTGGCAGCAGGGGCTGCGAGACGTGGTGCAGTTCGCGGAGGTCGGCGAGGGGAACCTCGACTTCCCGGCGATCGTCGAGACGAGCAAGGAGATCGGCGCCGCGTACCTGCTCGTCGAGCAGGACGAGTTCTACGGCCGCACCGCGCTCGAGTGCCTGCAGACCTCCTACGACAACCTGGTGGCCCTCGGCTACGGGGAGCTCTTCACGCCCGCCGGGGCGTGAAGGTCCCGCTCTCGCTCACCCGGCCGTCGGGTTCGCGGTCGACCCGCGGACGACGAGCGTCGTCGCGAGCTCCTCGCGCGGCGCGTCAGCGCCCGGGACGAGCGGGGCGTCGCTGATCCGGAGCAGCATCCGCAACGCCGCCTCGCCCATCTGCGCGATGGGCTGACGGACGCTCGTGAGCCCGGGCTGGACCCACTCGGCCTCGGGGAGGTCGTCGAACCCGACGACCGCGACGTCCTCGGGGACCCGCAGCCCGGCGACGGCCGCGGCGTCGTACACGCCCAGCGCCATGGTGTCCGAGCACGCGAAGACCCCCGTGGGGCGGCTCTGCCCGGCCAGCAGGTCGCCCGCGAGCGCCGCGGCGCCCGCGCGGGTCCAGTCGCCGTGCACCACGGCCTCCTCGGGGAGCGCGACGCCGGCCTCGGCGAGCGCCGAGCGGAACCCGTCGACGCGTGCCTGGCTGTAGAGGTGCCGGCGCCGGCCGGCGAGGACGGCGAGACGGCGGTGCCCGAGGGCGAGGAGGTGCTCGGCGGCGGTCCGCCCGCCGGTCCAGTTGGTCGCACCGACGCTCGCGACGGTCCGGGGCGGCTGGGTCACCGGGTCGAGCAGCACCACGGGGACCCGCGCGGCGGCGAGCGCGGCGAGCTGCTCGCTCGTGGTGTCGACGAGCGCGACGACCGCGCCCCGCGAGCCGCGCGCGAGGAGCCGGGCGAGCCAGGCGTCGTCGGGCTGGTGGGACGCGACCGAGACGACGACGTCGAGCCCGGCCGCGGCGGCGGCACGCTCGACGCCGCTGAGGGCCCGGTTGGCCCAGGTCCCGTCGACGCCGCTGAGGACGAGGTCGACGAGGTGCGGTCCCCCGTCGGTCACGGCGGGCGCGCGGCGCGCGCGGCCGCGGTACCCGAGCTCCTCGACGGCGCGCATCACCCGCGTGCGGGTGGCGGCGGAGACGTCCGAGCGGCCGCGCAGCACCTTGGAGGCCGTGGGGACGGTCGTGCCGGCGGCCGCGGCGACGTCGGCGAGGGTGACGGGACGTTCGGAGGGCACGTCGGGACGCTAGCGCGCCCGCTCAAATTTGCGCAACTTTTCTGCCGAGAAGGCGCCGCCTGGACCCTTGTTCTCGACGCTCACCCCGTGCGAGACTTCCGGAACCTCTGATGAAACCGTGCAAAGTTGCGCAACATGGGGAGTATTCGAATGACAGACCACAAGCAGAGACGCGCGCTGGTCGTGCGCGGCGGGTGGGACGGGCACCAGCCCGTCGAGACCACCGACTCGTTCGTCCCGTTCCTCGCCGAGCACGGGTACGACGTCCGCGTGGAGGACACGACGGCCGTCTACGCCGACGCGGCGGCCATGGCGGACGTGGACGTCGTCGTCCAGACCGTCACCATGAGCAGCATCACCGGCGAGGAGCTCCACGGCCTCACCGCGGCGGTCCGGGCGGGCACCGGCCTGGCAGGCTGGCACGGCGGCATCGCCGACTCCTTCCGGAACAGCTCGGACTACCTGCACCTGGTCGGCGGCCAGTTCGCGACGCACCCCGCCAAGGCGCCGCGCGAGGAGCTGGCCGGGGACGCCACGGACAACTTCGTGCGGTACACGGTCGAGATCGTCCCGGAGAAGGCCGACCACCCGATCGTCGCCGGACTGAGCGACTTCGAGCTCACGACCGAGCAGTACTGGGTGCTCACCGACGAGTACAACGACGTCCTGGCGACGACGACGCTCGCTGCACCCGACTTCCACCCGTGGCACCGGCCCGTCACGTGCCCGGCCGTGTGGACGCGGCTGTGGGGCGAGGGTCGCGTGTTCGTCTCCACCCCCGGGCACGGCCTCGACGTCACCCGGGACCCGAACGTCCGGACCATCATCGAGAGGGGAATCCTGTGGGCCAGCCGCTGAGGATCGGCATCGTCGGCGCCGGGGCGATCTCCGGCGCCTACCTGAGCACGTTCGAACGCCTCGAGGCGGTGCGGCTCGTCGCCGTTGCCGACCTGGACGCCGCACGCGCCGCCGCCGTGGCGGCCGAGCAGGGCGTGCGCGCCCTCACCGTCGACGAGCTCCTCGCCGACCCCGAGGTCGACGTGGTGCTCAACCTGACCGTCCCGGCCGCGCACGCGGACGTCGCCCTCCGCGCGATCGCCGCGGGCAAGGGCGTCTACGGCGAGAAGCCGCTGGCCGCGACGCTCGACGAGGCGCGCGCCGTCGTCGAGGCCGGTCGGGCCGCGGGCGTCCGCGTGGGATGCGCCCCGGACACCGTCCTCGGGACGGGCGTCCAGACCGCCCGCAAGGCCGTCGACGACGGTCTGGTCGGCACCCCGGTCGCGGCCACGGCGACCATGGTGACGCCGGGCCACGAGCGCTGGCACCCGAACCCGGACTTCTACTACCTGCCGGGCGGTGGCCCGCTGCTGGACATGGGCCCCTACTACGTGACCGCGCTCGTGACGCTGCTCGGGCCGGTCGAGTCGGTCGTGGGGAGCGCGAGCCGGGCGCGGGCGACCCGGACGATCGGTTCCGGCCCGCGCGCGGGCGAGACCGTGCCGGTCGACGTCGACACGCACGTGACCGGGGTGCTGCGGCACGAGTCGGGCGCACTGTCGACGCTCGTCATGAGCTTCGACGCCGTCGCGACCCACGCGTCGTGCATCGAGGTCCACGGCGACCAGGGGTCGCTCGTCGTGCCGGACCCCAACGGGTTCGCCGGCACCGTCGAGCTCCACCGCCTCGGAGGCGGATGGGAGGAGCTCCCGGTGAGCGCCGGGTACCGCGATGCGGCCCGCGGTTACGGGCTCGCTGACCTCGCGGCCACGCCGGACGGGGTCACCGCCCGGGCCAGCGGCGACCTCGCCTACCACGTGCTCGACATCATGACGTCGCTGCTCACGGCCGCGGAGAAGGGCACCTCGGTCGCCGTCGCGAGCACCTGCGAGCGGCCCGCAGCCGTCCCGCTCTCGGACGCCCCGCGCGTCTGACGCACGCCGCCCCACCCCGACGCCGCCCGGCGAGGATGCACTCCTCGCCGGGCGGCGTCGTCGTATCCGGACAAAGTGGGTCTGGCCACTTAGTAACACCTATGGTTTTATTTGAACGCCACGCATCGCGCGCGGCAGCTGGACCCAGATTTCCGAGACGAAGGTGTTGAGGATGGAATCGAGCCGGAGAAGAACCAGCACGGCCGCGCGGGGTGCGGCCGCGGCCTCCGTCGCCCTGGCCCTGGTGGCCGCGTCGGTCGCCACGACGACGAGCGCCGACGCGGCAGCGCCGACGACGACCGCGACCGCGGACGGACAGACCGCGGCGCGGCAGGCCGCCGCCACGGCAGCGCCGTCGGCGGCGACCGCGCCGAAGGTCGACGTGGACCGCTATCCGCTCGGGGTCGGCGCCGACCTCGGCGAGAAGGTGACGTCGTACGGGCTGACGGCCGCGAGCGCCCCGACGGCGGGCGCGCAGGAGGTTGGCGAGCAGGGCGGCCGCGCGTTCTGGCGCACCGCGCAGGCGGCCGGGGCGAAGGCCCTGACGCTCGACGTGGCGGACGGCTACGTGAGCCGCCTGACCTCGAAGCCCGGTTACCTCGTGGTGGACCACCTGGCCGGGACCGCGCCGAGCGTGTCGACGACGGAGGCCGACGGCGCAGCCGTCGTCCTGCCCGGCTCGACCGAGGACGACGCCGACGGGGACGGCTGGACGACGACCGTCGTCCCGCTGCCGCAGGGCTCGCTCCACGCGGGCTCGGACGGGGCCGCCGAGCTGACGCTGACGCCGACGGGCGACGGCGAGCTCACGGTCGCGTCGGTGCGGGTCGTCGAGCAGACGGCGCGCGTCGACCTCGGACCGACGGTCGCGTCGGACGGCATCAGCGTCCGCGCGGGCGACAACGAGAGCGGTCTCGTCACCGGGACGGACGCCGGCCACACGTACTGGCAGACGGGCAGGGCCGCGGGGACGAACTTCGTCTACGCGAACGTCGACGACGCGCGGCTGTACGACACGACGGACCGCGTGCTCGTCGACGTCGGCTACCAGGCGTCGGGCGGCAGCCTGTTCCTCGAGTACGACTCCCCGGGCGAGACGATCCCCGAGAAGTTCAAGGACTCGGCGAGCCACGACCTCGGCACGGGCGGCGCGTGGACGGACCACGTCTGGCTCCTCGACGACGCGATCCTCACGAACCGTTCGAACGGCTCGGACTTCCGGGTCTCGGCCGAGCAGTCGTCCGTCGACGTGCGCATGGACGGCGTGGCCGTGACCGCGGTCCCGCTGAAGCTCGACCCGACGGTCGCGCTGCGCCGCCTCATCGACAAGGCGGACGTCGCGCACTTCGCCGCGCGCGAGGGCACGCGCGACGGCCAGTACCCCGCGGGGGCGAAGGCGACGCTCCAGGCAGCGATCGATGCCGCCCAGGCCGTCGTCGACGATCCCGACGCGACGGGCGCCGAGATCGACACGGCGATCGACACCCTGGTGGCCTCCCTCGAGTCCTTCCTCGCGAGCCAGCGCACCACCGATCTGGCCCGCGGCGCGATCGCGACGGCGTCGTCGACGGGCGGCGGCACACCCGCCGCGCTCACCGACGGCGACGGCGGCACGGCGTGGACCTCGAAGCCCGGCGGGAGCGCCTGGGCGCAGGTCGACCTCGGCACGGTCCGGACGGTCAGCGCGATCACCCTCCAGTGGACCGGCGACTACGCGAACGCGTACCGCGTCGAGGTGTCGACGGACGGCGCGCACTACACCGAGGTCGCGAGGGCCGGTGCGCTCGGCGGCGGCGCGCTCGAGACCCGGTTCTCGCCCGTGGACGCGCGCTACGTGCGGGCGTCGTTCGACAAGCTCGCGGTGCAGCGCGCCGCGTTCGGGCTGTCCGCTTTCGAGGTGCGCCAGGTGCCCACGGTCGACCTCGCGTCGAAGGTCGTGAAGACGAGGTTCCCGACCGAGGACGTCGTCGTCGCGGACGTCGACGCGTCCGACTACGGCGTGGACCCGACCGGCAAGGCCGACTCGACCGCCGGCATCCAGGCCGCGCTCGACACGTGCCACGACGCGGGCGGCGGCACCGTCTGGCTGCCCGCCGGCCGGTACCGCGTCACCGACACGATCGAGGTGGGCGCGTACTGCACGCTCCGTGGCGACCGCCAGGACCCGGACGTCGAGGGGCCGAACCTGCGCGGGGACTACGGGACCGTCGTGGTGGCGGACCTCCCGTCCGGCGAGGACGGGCCGAGCCTGTTCCTCGTCGGCGGCAGCGCCGGCGTCGTCGGCCTGACCACGTACTACCCAGGCCAGGACGCCGCGCACCCCGTGCCGTACGGGTACACGTTCGAGCTGCCCGGGCTCGCGTGGCAGGGCAACCAGAACTACATGATGTCCAGCGTCGAGCACGTCACGATGCTCAACTCGTACCGGGGCATCGGGATCTCCACGCGCCGCAACGACCAGGGCGGCGGCCCCGGCGCCCAGGGGCACGAGCTCGCGAACGTGCGTGACGTCTCCGGCACCGTGCTCTCCCAGGGCGCCGCGGGCTTCAACGGCGCCGACGTCGGCGTGTGGGAGGACGTGCGCTTCGACAACGCGTACTGGGCGGCCGCGGGCAAGGCGTTCCACGCCCCGAAGCGGTCGGTCCTCGACGCGTGGACGAGAGCGCACGGCACCGGCTTCGTGCTCGGTGACCTCGAGTGGGACCAGTTCGTCGGCCTCCACGCCGCGGACTACGCGGTGGGCATCGACGTCGTGAAGGGCCCGCGCGCCACGTTCACGGGCGCGTTCGTCGACGCGGACATCCTCCGCACCGGGACCGCCGTCAAGGTCGAGAAGTCCGACGACCGCTGGGGCCTCAGCTTCGCCGGGGGCACCCTCGAGGGCTCCGACGCGGCCGTCGCCAACACCTCCGACGGCTACGTGAAGCTCACGGGCGTGACCACGCGTGGTGCCCTGAGCGGCACCGTGCACGTGCTCGACTCCGCGACGACGATCCCGGCGGCCCCCGCCGAGGCCGTCACCGCGAAGCCCAGGGCCCGCCTGTTCGACGTCACGAAGGCGCCGTACTCCGTGCCCCGCACCCCCAGCCAGCTCGGCTCGACCGACGCGACGGCCGCGATCCAGCGCGCCCTCGACGACGCCGGCCGCGCAGGCGGCGGGGTCGTCTACCTGCCCGCCGGGTGGTACACGGTGACGGGGCACCTCACGGTGCCGGCGCGCGTCGAGCTCCGCGGCGCGTCCAGCGTGCCCCAGCGCGACTCGCTCATCGAGTCGGCCGGGACCGTCCTCATGGCGAGCGAGGGGCGCGACGCGGCCGACGCCGACGACGCCACGGCCCTCGTGACCCTGGCCGGGAAGCGCGCCGGCGTGCGCGGGCTCCGGGTGTTCTATCCCGGGAACAACCCCGCCTCGTCCGACGGCGCCGTCCCCTACCCGTTCACCGTCCGCGGCACCGCACCCCAGGTGTACGTGGTGAACGTGGGGCTGGAGAACTCGTGGAACGCCATCGACATGACGGCGAAGGCCGACCGGTTCGTCGTCCGACGGGTCGTCGGGCTGTTCCTCAACGACGGTGTGCGTGCCGGGGCGAACAAGGGCGGCACCGTCCAGGGCGTGCTCTCGAACGGGAACGTCGCCACGCGCATGGCGTACGGCGTCCCCGGCTGGGTCGAGGCCGACAACCTGTTCGCGCAGGTCATCGACGGCGTCTCTCGCAAGCACGAGGTGCTCGTCGCCGCCCACGGCTCGAGGAACCTGACCGTGCAGGACTCGTTCGCCTACGGCGCCCACGACGGGATCGTCGCCCGCGACGGCGCGTCCGTGACCGCGTTCAACATCGGGACCGACAACCTCGGCGACGGTGGATACACGGCCGACGCGGACGACACGAGCCGCATCACCGCCGTGAACCTCATGCGGTACAACGGCACGACCAGCCGCGGACCGGTGACCATCGTCAACCCGATGGCCATCACCATGGCCCAGGTGTCGTTCACGGCGACGGCCTCGCCCGTCCGGGGCGGGACCGTCCAGGTGGTCGGCAACGAGACCGAGCCCGGCAGGTACGAGAAGGGCAGCACCGTCCGGCTGGTCGCCGAGCCGTCGGGGGCCTACCGGTTCACCGGCTGGCGGGACGGGTCGGGACAGGTCGTGAGCACGGCGAAGACGCTCGACCTCGTGCTCGACGCCGACCGCTCCCTCACCGCGGAGTTCTCGCGGTAGCGGTCCGCGTCCGATCCAGCAGCGGGGTGCGGCCGCGGTTCCTCCGGGAGCCGCGGCCGCACCTCGTCGGGCGTCGAGCGGCCGTCAGCCGAGCAGGAGGGTCTGCGGCTGGGCGGACAGCGTCTGGTCCAGGACGAGGCACGCGGCGCCCACCGCGCCGACGTCGTCGCCGAGGCCCGAGCCCACGACCGCGAAGTCGTGCAGCGCCCGGTAGGGCCACGTGGCGACGATCTCCGGCACGATCTCGAGGAACCGCTCGCGGACGATCGGCCACACCGGGCCGCCGAACACGATGAGCTCGGAGTCGACGAGCGTCGCCGCCGCGCAGACCCCCCGCCCGACGCGGCGTGCCCAGCCGTCGATGATCGCGGTCGCCGCCTCGTCGCCGCCGTGCGCGAGCCCTGCGAGGCGCGCGGCCTGGACCTCGGCGTCGCGCGGTCCGACCGGGGCGTCGTCGGCCTCGAGCACGCCCCGCTCGATGGCCTCGGCGACGAGGGCGCGCGTCGTCAGCGACGCGTCGAGCCCGCCGATCTCGCCGGCGTTGCCCGAGAACCCGCGCACGACGGCGTCCCCGACGACGAGCCCCATCCCGGACCCCGTGCCGATGTAGAAGAACAGAAAGTTGCCGGAGTGCTGGGCCACGCCCGCCCACCGCTCCGCAATCGCCGCCGCGATCACGTCCTTGTCCATGACGACCGGCAGCCCGGTCGCCTCCGCCAGGCGGTCGCGCACATGGACGCGCTCCCACCCCTGGAGCTGAGGTGGCCGCACGATCGCGCCGGCCGCGAGGTCCAGCGGGCCGGGCGCCGCGATCCCGAGGCCCAGGACCTTGCTCCGGTCGACGCCCGACTCGTCGAGGACCTGCGCGAGCGTGGCGGCCATCTCGTCGAGGGTCGCGACCTCGTCGGCGACCTGCGGCGTCGGGCGGCGCGTGCGGTGCACCACGGACCCGACGAGGTCGAGCACGACGTACGTCACGACGGCCGGGTCGAGGTGCACCCCGACCGCGTAGCGCGCCGAGGGCTCGACCTGCAGGACGATGCGGGGCTTCCCGCCGAGGCCGCTCTTCTTGCCGGTCTCCCTGACGAGCCCGCGCTCGATGAGGCGGCGGCAGATGTTGGAGACGGTCTGCGCGGACAGCCGGGTCGCGCCGGCGAGCTCGACGCGGCTCAGGCCCTCGGGCGAACGCCGGATCGCGTCGAGCACCACGGACTCGTTGAAGTCGCCCATCCGGGGGAGGTTGGTGCCCCGGCGCGCTGTCGCGTGCTCGGCCGTCACGGTTCCCCTCCCTCGCCGGCGAGCCCCGGCCGCCCCTGCGTCACGACGTCGCACATCGTCTCACGCACGCATGTCGCCGACGTCAGGCCAGCTGCGTGAGGGCGAGCACGGACCAGGGCGCGAGCTCGACGTCGAGGGCGAGCACGCCGTCGTCGGCGGCGGTCACGGTCCGCACCGCGGTCGCCCGCGCGGCCCGGTCGAGCGCGGCCGTCTCGGCGCGGGTGGGCTCGGTCGGGGCGCCCAGCGCGTGCCACGCCGCGATCGCGTTGCCGTGCGTCTCGTCGAGCACCTCGACCTGGAAGCTCGCGCCCGACGCCACCCCGTCGACGCGCAGCTCGAGGCGGCGCGGCGTGCCCGTCGCAGCGGTCCGCTCGGCGACCGCGCGGTCGTCGAACGACGCGGGGACGGACCGCGGCTCCTCGGCCGGGTAGTGGTAGGCGAGCGCCTGGACCCGGCCGCGCGCGTCGCGCGTGACGACGGCGCCGTCCGTTCGCGCGAGCAGCCGGTCACCGAGCCCCGCGAGCATCCGGTAGGCGTGGAACGTGGGCTTCGGCACGCCCTGGAGGGTGATCATCCCGAAGCCGCCGTGGAACATCTCGTCGCCCGCGCCGCCCTCCTCGAACACGTCGGTGAACGTCCAGTAGGCGAGCGAGTCGACGGTGCCGAGGCCGTGCAGCACGGTCCTGACCACGAAGGTCGCGGCCGGCACGGTGTCGTGGGCGTGGTCGCGCGGCGAGCTCGACGAGCTCCACTCCGTCAGGTGGATCTCCGCGTCGGGGAACGGGCTCGCGTCGACGAGACGGCGGATCTCCGCGAGGTCGCGGGGCGTCGCGTCGACGCCCCGCGTGAGCTTCTGCCCCTGCCCGTGCTCGTCGAGCGCCCAGTCGGTCGGGTACGGGTGGGCGGAGACGAAGTCGGCCGGGAGGTCGTTCGCGGCGCAGTAGGACAGGAACGCGTCGAGCCAGACGGGCTTCCAGTCGAGCGTGTCGAGGTCGACGCCGAACGTCGCCGTGTGCACGGTGAAGTCCTCGGTCTCGCCGTCGAACCGGGTGTCGGGGACGAAGTTCGACGTCGCCGGGCCGCCGACGCGCAGACCGGCGTCGACGTCCTTCACCGCGCGCGCCGTCGCGGCGTACAGCTCGAGGTACTCGGACCGGGTGCCACGGAAGAACCCGCGCAGGTTGGGCTCGTTCCACACCTCGAAGTACCAGCGCCGGACCTCGTCGAGGCCGTAGCGGGCGACCCAGTGCCGCACCGTGCGCCCGACCAGCTCGGACCAGCGGCCGAGGTCCGTGGGCGGGGCGCCGTGAGCGCCCCACCAGAACACGGTCTCCGTCTCGCGGGCCAGCGCGCGGGGGCTGAAGCCGAGCTCGACGAACGGGCGGACCCCGGCGTCGAGCAGGGCGTCGAAGAGCGCGTCGACGTACTGGAAGTTGTAGACGGGCGTGCCGTCCTCGCGTTCCGTGTACACGAACATGTCGTCGTGGAAGAGCCCGTGGAACCGGACGTAGCGGAACCCGCACGCGGCCTGCACCTCGGCGAGCTGGCGCTGCCAGTCCGCACGCAGCCCCTCGTTCGCGCGCCCCGCCCCGACGACGGCGGACCAGTAGTGCTCGAGCGGCTCCCCCGCGTCCGGGGCGTGCGCGTGCAGGGAGATGGCGGGAACCACGGCGGGCCTCCAGGACGTCGTCGGCTGTCGGCCGGGACGGTGTCCCGGGCGCCGCCATCATAAATCAAACTGATGGACTTACGATCGGGGTGCTCAGGACGCCTCGACCACCGAGAGGACGTTCCCCGCCGGGTCGGTGAACCAGCCGATCAACGGCCCGCCGCCCCGGAACACGCCGTCCTCGTCGGTCGCCATGGGCGTGCCCTCGTAGCGCTCGAACGCGACGCCCAGCGTCGTGAGCTCGGCGACCTTGGCCGTGACGTCCGCCACCGGGAAGTTGAGGACGGTGAACGACGCCGGCTGGTGCGCGGCGCCCTTGTCGTAGACGAACACGCCCGAGTCGCCCGGGACGAGGATCCGCATTCCCATCTCGTCGCGCTCCACGCGCAGGCCGAGGACGTCGGCGTAGAAGTGCTGGGCGGCGTCGAGGTCGTCGACGGAGAACCCGCTGAAACAGCTGTCGAACAGTGCGGCCATGCTGCTCTCCTCCTTCGACCCGGCCGACGGTCGGCCGGGTGCGGGCCGGCGGTCCGGCCCATCGGTAGGGACTCGTCCAGCGTCGCGCAGTCATCGGCCGTCCGCCCGCCTCCGTCTCCCCCGCCCACCTCCGTCTCTCTCCCCCCCGCCCGCCTCCCTCTCCCGCTGAGTGCGTACTTTGTGTGCGACACGCCCGGCGTGTCGCACAAAAAGCACGCACTCACGGGACGGGACGGGCGTGTGACGATGGGGGCGTGCTCGCGCCCGCCCGTCCGCTCGTGTCGAGCCGGACGTTCCGGCTCGCCGCGCCCGTCGACGTGCGCGCGACCCTCCTCCCCCACCGCCGCGGCCCGCTCGATCCCGCGTTCCAGGTCGGGCCCGACGGCGCCGTCTGGCGGGCGACGCGCACCGCCGACGGCACCGCGACCCTGCGCATCCTCGCGACGGGTCCCGACACGGTGACCGCGACCGCGTGGGGTGCGGGCGCCGAGGCGGCGCTCGACTCCGTGCCCGGGCTGCTCGGCGACGACGACCCCGAGGACTTCGACCCGCCCCCCGGCCGCGTCCGCGACGCCTGGCGGCGCACCCGGACGATCCGGATGACGCGCAGCGGCAACGTCCTCGAGGCGGTCGTGCCGGCCGTCATGGAGCAGCGCGTCGTGACCCGGCAGGCGCACGACGCCTGGCGCTGGCTGCTGCGGAAGCACGGCGAGCCCGCCCCCGGCCCCGTCGCCGACCGCATGCGCGTCCCGCCGGCCGCCGAGGCGTGGGCCGCCGTCCCCGTGTGGGACTTCCACCGCGCCGGGATCGACCCCGGTCGCGCCCGCACCGTCGTCGCGTGCGCGCGCGTCGCCGCGTCGCTCCAGCGCTGCGCCGCTCTCGACCCCGCCGAGGCCCGGCGGCGCTGGCAGTCCGTGCCCGGCGTCGGGGTGTGGACGGCCGCCGAGACCGCGCAGCGGGCCCTCGGCGACCCCGACGCGCTCGCCGTGGGCGACTTCCACCTCGCCGGCCAGGTCGGGTGGGCCCTCACGGGGGAACGGGTCGACGACGACGGCATGCTCGCACTCCTCGAGCCGTTCCGCGGGCAGCGGCACCGGGCCGCGAAGCACCTGCTCCTCGCCGGGTACGCCCGGGGCGTGCGGCGGGGCCCGCGCGTCCCGCTCGAGGACCACCGCAACCGCTGACCTCGCCCCCGTCCGCCGAGTGCGGATCGAGAGTGCGCCGGTCAGACGCCGACCGGCAGGGGCATGTCGACGACGTGGTCGACGAGGCCGTAGTCGCGGGCTTCCTCGGCGGTGAACCAGTGGTCGCGGTCGGCGTCGGCGGTGATCCGCTCGACGCTCTGCCCCGTCTGCTCGGACGTGATCCGCGCCATGAGCTCCTTGGTCTGCCGGAGCTGCTCGGCCTGGATCCGGACGTCGGTCGTCGAGCCGCCGATCCCGCCGAGGGGCTGGTGCATGACGATCCGGGTGTGCGGGAGCGCGAACCGCTTGCCGGGCGTCCCGGCCGTGAGCAGCACCTGCGCCATGGACGCAGCGAAGCCCATCGCGACGGTCTGGACGTCGCACGGGACGAGCCGCATGGTGTCGAAGACGGCGAACCCCGCCGACACCGACCCTCCCGGCGAGTTGATGTAGAGCTGGATGTCGGCCTGCGGGTCCTGCGCGGCGAGCAGCAGGATCCTGCCGCAGAGCTCGTTGGCGTCGTCGTCGCGGACCTCGCGTCCGAGCACGACGATGCGGTGCTTGAGGAGCTCACGGGCGAGCTCGCGGTCGACTGGGGCAGTGGTGTCCTCGGGCATGCTCCGATCCTGCGTCCCGGACCCCGTGCCCGGCCCCCGCGTTCTGCCTCGGGCCGATCTGCCCCTGGAAGAACGGCCGATCTGCTCACGGCGCAACGCCCGGCGGCGCGTCGCCCCCGGCCCGGGGCTAGCGTCGGGAGGGAGCCGATCGACCGGAGGGACGCCATCATGCAGGACGACGTGACGACACGCGGCCGCCATCCCGCACCCGTGCGGCCCGCGGCCCGGCCCACGACCGTTCCCACGTTGCTGCGCACGGCGCTCGGAGCCTCGCTGCGCCGTCGGCGTGACGAGCAGGGCCTGCGCATCGTCGACGTCGCGGAGCGTGCCCGCCTGTCCGTCGCGTACGTGTCGGAGGTCGAGCGCGGACGCAAGGAGCCGTCGTCGGAGGTCGTGGCGGCACTGTGCCGCGCGCTCGACGCGTCGCTCGCCGACGTGCTGCGCGAGGTCGTCGAGGCGCTCGAGCGCGACGCGGCCCGCGCCCGGCTCGCCGAGCTGCGCGACCGCGCCAGGCTGAGCGGCCGCGCGCCCGTCCGTGTGCTCGACCTCACGGCCCGCGGCGAGGCGCGCCCGGCCGGTGCCCTCACGGCCCGGGTGCGCACGGACGCGCGGCTCGAGGGCCTGGCGCTCGCAGCCTGATCGCCCCGCGAGGTAGCGCCTTTCGCCCGAGGTAGCACGGAGTACGCGCTACCGGGGGCCAAAAGCGCGAACACAGCGCCGGGGGCCCCCCCCGGGGGCGGCGCCCGCCGGG
>NZ_JBHUWD010000043.1:0-34993 GCF_042670205.1 Luteimicrobium sp. NPDC057192
GGTCGGAACCGGGGCGGCCGTCGTCGTGCGCGGGGACGTCAGATGGTGCGTCCGGCGTTCTCGTCGCCGAGCGCGCCCGGCGTCGTCTTCTGCACCTGGAGCAGGAACTCCACGTTGGACTTGGTGTCCTTGAGCTTGCCGAGGAGGAGCTCGATGGCCTGCTGCTGGTCGAGCGCACCGAGCACGCGGCGCAGCTTGTAGACGATCTGCAGCTCGTCGCGCGGCATGAGGATCTCCTCGCGCCGCGTGCCCGAGCCGTTGACGTCGACGGCCGGGAAGATGCGCTTGTCCGCGAGCGAGCGGGAGAGCCGGAGCTCCATGTTCCCGGTGCCCTTGAACTCCTCGAAGATGATCTCGTCCATCTTCGAGCCGGTCTCCACGAGCGCGGAGCCGAGGATCGTCAGCGAGCCGCCGTTCTCGATGTTGCGCGCCGCGCCGAAGAACTTCTTGGGCGGGTAGAGCGCCGCGGCGTCCACACCACCGGACAGGATGCGGCCCGACGCCGGCGCGGCCAGGTTGTAGGCGCGCGACAGGCGGGTGATCGAGTCGAGCAGCACGACGACGTCCTGGCCGAGCTCCACGAGGCGCTTGGCACGCTCGATGGCGAGCTCGGCGACGATCGTGTGGTCGGACGCGGGGCGGTCGAACGTCGAGGCGATGACCTCGCCCTTGACCGTCCGCTCCATGTCCGTGACCTCTTCAGGCCGCTCGTCGACCAGCACGACCATGAGGTGGACCTCAGGGTTGTTGGTCGTGATCGCGTTCGCGATCTGCTGCATGATGATCGTCTTGCCGGCCTTGGGCGGCGCGACGATGAGGCCGCGCTGGCCCTTGCCGATGGGGGCGACGATGTCGATGACGCGGGGCGTGAGGCGCGTGTTCTCCGGGTTCTCGAGGCGCAGTCGCTCCTGCGGGTACAGCGGCGTCAGCTTGGAGAACTCGGCGCGCTGGCGCGCCTCCTCCGGGGTCTGGCCGTTGACCGTGTCGAGGCGGACCAGGGCGTTGAACTTCTGGCGGTTGCTGGCGCCGCCCTGCTGCTCGCCGTCCCGTGCCTGGCGCACCGCGCCGGTGACCGCGTCACCGCGGCGGAGCCCCGACTTCTTGACCTGGCCGAGCGAGACGTAGACGTCGTTCGGGCCGGGCAGGTAGCCGCTCGTCCGGACGAACGCGTAGTTGTCGAGGATGTCGAGCACACCCGCGACGGGCAGCAGGACGTCGTCCTCGGCGAGCTCGACGTCGTCGAGGCTCGCGAGGTCCGCCGGCGCGCCGCCGCGGCCCGTGCGGCCGCGCTTGTTGCGGTCGCGGTTGCGCTCGCGCGCCCGACGACGGCGGCCGGGCCGCTCGTCGTCCTGCGAGCCGCCGCCCTGGCCTGCGTTGGAGCCGCTGTTGCCGCCGCCCTGCTGGCGCTTCTCGCCGCCCTGGCCGGAGCCCTGGCGGTCGCGCTGGCGCTGCGAGCCGTCGCCCTGGTCGCGGCGCTCGGACTGGCCGGAGCCCGCGTCCTCGCGGCGCTCGGAGCCGTCCCGCTTGACGGGCAGCGTGTCGAGCAGGTCGCTGGTGTCGACGTTGCGCGGTGCGCCGGCGTCGCGGCCGGAGCGGCGCGAACGACGCTCGCCGTTCACGCCCGCGGCGGCGGACGCGGCGCGGGCCGCACGGTCGTCGGTGCTCTCGCCCTCGCCGAGGCGGACCTCGAGCGGACGGCTCGCGGTCTCGGTCAGCGCGGCCGCGACGGCGACGCGCGCCTTGTCGGCGCCGGAGGCCGGCGCGCTACGACGCTCGCGCGGAGCACGCTCGGCGGCCTCGGGCGCCTGGTCGGTGGTGGTGGTCTTCTCCGCGGCGCGGCCGGCGCGACGCGCGGGCGCGTCCTCGGTCCGCGCGGGAGCGCCTGAGCGCGCCGACGAGATGGCGTCGACGAGGTCGCTCTTGCGCATCTTGGAGGTGCCCTTGACGCCGAGCTCGGTCGCGAGCGCCTGCAGCTCGGGCAGGCGGAGCGCGGACAGCGAACCGGATCGGGCGTTGGTGTCAGTCACTGAGGACCCTTCCCCTTGAGTCGTGCCCACCGCTCAGAGGGCGGGCACCGGGTGGTCGGTGTGCGAGCCGCGGTGCGGGCTGCACGGGTGAATCCATGTACCAGGCGTACGGCGACGTGTGCTGGTGCTGGGTGAGGTGAATCCGAAGGCACGGCGACCGTGAACGGCCACATCTCTGCACGCATCTGGCGATCGCGTCGTGTGCGAGGGATCGGCGTCAGTCTAGCACCGGCGCGATGCCGCTCCGGCCATTCCACCGGGGACGACACGCCGTGCGACATGGCGGTGGTCCCGCCGTCAGATCCGCTCGACGGTCGCGCCCTGCGGGGCGATCGCCGGACGCTCGACGCGCCAGCGGCGCAGGTCGATCTCGGACTCGAGGGCGGCGTCCAGGTCGGACACCGCGGACGGCGTCGTGAGGACGAGCGCCGTGGGGCCGGCGCCGGACACGACCGCCGCGAGACCCTGCCGACGTAACGCGTCGACGAGCCGCCATGTTCCCGGCATGACGTCGGCCCGGTACCGCTGGTGCAGCAGGTCGTGCGTCGCGTCGAACAGGACGTCGGGCCTGCGGGTGAGCGCCTCGACCAGGAGGGCGGCCCGGCCCGAGTTCGCGGCGGCGTCGGCGTGCGGGACGTGGGTGGGCAGGACGCCGCGCGCGTGGCTCGTGGCGAGCCGCGTCGTCGGGATCACGACGGTCGCCACCACGTCGGGGTGCACGGCCAGCCGGACGGCGCGGGCCGGCGCCGGTCCGGCGTCGGGCGACGCGCCCGTGGGGTCGGGCGTCCACGCGACGGTCGCGCCGCCGAGGATCGCGGGCGCGGCGTTGTCCGGGTGCCCCTCGAGCTCGGTCGCGAGGGCGAGGACCGTCGCGTCGTCGAGCGCCGACGGGTCAGCGATCAGCCCCCGTGCCGCGACGAGGCCGGCGACCGCCGCCGCTGCCGACGAGCCCAGTCCGCGCCCGTGCGGGATGACGTTGCGGCACACGAGGTGCAGCCCCGGCACGGGCGCGCCGACGGCGTCGAGCCCGACCCGCACCGCGCGCGCCACCAGGTGGCTGGCGTCGCCCGGGACCTCGCCGGCTCCCTCGCCCTCGACCTCGACGACGACGTCCGCGGACGCCAGCAGGCGCACCTCGACCTCGTCGTGGATCGCGAGCGCGAGCCCGAGCGCGTCGAAGCCGGGGCCGAGGTTGGCGCTCGTCGCCGGCACCCGGACCCGGACGTGGTCGGCTCCCAGCCGCATCGCCGTCTCCCCCGCGTCCGGGCCGTTACTCGAGGCCGAGCGCGGCCGCGATGGACATGACGTCCGCACCCACGCGCACCGGCGCGACCTCGGAGCCGTCCGGGGTGCGCAGCGCCCACTGCGGGTCCTTGAGCCCGTGGCCCGTGACGGTCACGACGACGCGCGCCCCCGCGGGGACGTGACCCTGCTCGGCGCGGCGCAGCAGCCCCGCGACGCCTGCGGCAGACGCCGGCTCGACGAACACCCCGACCTCCGCGGACAGGATCCGGTGGGCCGCGAGGATCTCGTCGTCGGACACGGCCTCGATGACGCCGCCCGAGTCGTCGCGCGCGGCCTCGGCCTGCGCCCACGACGCCGGGTTACCGATGCGGATCGCGGTCGCGATGGTCTCGGGCTGGTCGACGGGATGGCCGAGCACGATCGGCGCGGCGCCCGCCGCCTGGAAGCCCCACATGGCGGGTGTGTGCGTGGCGACGGCCGGGAGGTCGCCGCCCGCGGCCTCGAGGAGCTGCCCCGCGTACTCGCGGTAGCCCTTCCAGTACGCGGTGATGTTGCCGGCGTTGCCGACGGGCAGCGCGTGGATGTCGGGGGCGTCGCCGAGCGCGTCGACGACCTCGAACGCTGCGGTCTTCTGGCCCTCGATGCGGTCCGGGTTCACGGAGTTCACGAGCTCGACCGGGTACACCTCGGCGAGCTTGCGGGCCGCGACGAGGCAGTCGTCGAAGTTGCCGTCGACCTGCAGCAGGCGCGCGCCGTGCGCGATCGCCTGGCTGAGCTTGCCCATCGCGATCTTGCCGTCCGGCACGAGGACCGCGCAGGTCATGCCGGCGCGCGTCGCGTACGCGGCGGCCGACGCGGACGTGTTGCCGGTGGACGCGCAGACGACGGCCTTCGCGCCCCGGCCCGCGGCCGCGGAGATCGCCGCCGTCATGCCGCGGTCCTTGAACGACCCGGTCGGGTTCATGCCCTCGACCTTGACGTAGACGTCGGCGCCCGTGCGCTGCGACAGCGCGGGTGCGGCGACGAGCGGCGTGCCGCCCTCACCGAGCGTGACCACGCGCTCGCGCACGTGCTCGGGCAGGCGGTCGGCGTACTCGGTGACGACGCCCCTCCACTGCTGGGCCATCAGACTCCCTCGACTCTCAGGACGGACGTGACCTCGCGGACGGGCGCGAGATCACGGGCGGCGCGCGTCGTCGAGGCGAGCGCCGCCTCGGGCGCGACGTGCGTGGTGATGAGGAGCTCCGCCGAGCCGCCGGGAGCCGTGCGCCCGGGCAGGGTCTCGCTCTCGGTGTCGACGTCGCTACGGTCGCCTTCGGGCACCTGGCGCACCGACTCGATCGACACGCCCTGGCCCGCGAACGTGCTGGCCACCTGCGCGAGCACGCCCGGGCGGTCGTCCACGACGAGCCGCACCTGGTAGCGCGTGAGCGCGGACGCGTGCGGCAGCACCGGCAGGTCGGCGTAGGTCGACTCCTCGGGGCTCTTGCCGCCCAGCACGCGGTGCCGCGCGGCCGACACGACGTCGCCCAGCACGGCCGACGCTGTGGGGGCGCCCCCGGCGCCGCGACCGTAGAACATGAGCTCGCCCGCGGCCTCCGCCTCGACGAAGACCGCGTTGTAGGCGCCGCGGACCCCCGCGAGCGGGTGCCCGAGCGGGACCAGCGCGGGGTGCACGCGCACGGAGACGCCGTCGTCGGTGGCCTCGGCGATCGCGAGGAGCTTGACCGCGTGCCCCGTGCGCTCGGCCCATGCGACGTCGGCCGCCGTCACCGACGTGATGCCCTCGCGGTAGACGTCGTCGAGGTGGACGCGGGTGTGGAACGCGAGGCTCGCGAGGATCGCGGCCTTGGCGGCGGCGTCGTAGCCTTCGACGTCCGCCGTCGGGTCGGCCTCCGCGTAGCCGAGTCCCTGAGCCTCCTTGACGGCGTCCTCGAGGTCGAGGCCGTCCGCGGCCATCCGGTCGAGCACGTAGTTGGTGGTGCCGTTCACGATGCCGAGGACCCGGCGCACCTTGTCGCCCGTGAGCGACTCCCGCATGGGCCGGACGATCGGGATCGCGCCCGCGACGGCCGCCTCGTAGTAGACGTCGACGCCGGCCGCGTCCGCAGCGCGGTAGAGCGTGGGACCGTCCTGTGCCAGGAGCGCCTTGTTCGCGGTGACCACGGACGCGCCGTGCTCGATCGCCCGCAGCAGCAGGCCGCGCGCCGGCTCGACGCCGCCCATGAGCTCGACCACGATGTCCGCGCGGGTGACCAGGTCCTCCGCGTCGTCGGTCAGGAGCCCACGGTCCACGATCGAGTCGCGCGGCGCGTGGACGTTCCGGACCGCCACCCCGACGAGCTCGAGGGGCGCGCCGACCCGAGCTGCGAGATCGTCCGCCTGCTCCGCCAGGAGCCGCACGACCTGCGTGCCGACGACGCCGCACCCCAGCACGGCGACGCGGAGCGGCGAAGGGGCGGGGCGAGGGGGGTGAGAGTCCGGCGGGGCCACGCGCACAGGATACGTGCGCGACCAGCCCCCGGACGCCCGGCGTCCACCGACCGGACCCGCCGCGGTCTCAGCCGGCGAGGGCCGCGCGGAGGAAGGCGCCGCCCCGGTCCGTCGCGGCGACGGCCTCGGGGGCGTCGGCGATCGCCTGGTAGTCGTGGAGCATCCCCTCGCCGACGTCGAGCGTCGCCTTCACGCCTGCGGCGCGCGCGGCGTCGACGAGCCGCTCGGCGTCGGAGTACAGGACCTCCTCGGACCCGACCTGCACGAGCAACGGCGGCAGCCCGTCGAGCCGTGCGAACAGCGGCGAGACGCGCGGGTCCGTGAGGTCGGCGTCGCCCGCGTACCCGGCCGCGATCCGCTGCTGGAACGCGAGCGTGAACAGCGGGTCGCGGTCCTCGCGCTCCGTCATCGACGCACCCGCGCACGTGAGGTCGACGAAGGGCGACATCAGGAGCGCCGCCGCCGGCAGGTCCTCGCCGTCGTCACGCAGCGCGACGAGGAGGGCGGGCACCAGGTTGGCCCCGGCCGAGTCGCCGGCCACCACGACCGACGACGCGGGCACCCCCGAGGCGCGCAGCGCGTCCCACGCCGCACGGACGTCGTCGAGCCCGGCAGGGAACGGGTGCTCCGGAACCAGGCGGTACTCGGGGAAGACGGCGCGCGCGCCGGCCGCGCGGCCGAGGCGAGCGACGAGCTCGGCGTAGCTGTCGACCGAGCCGAGCATGAACCCGCCGCCGTGGACGTAGAACAGCACGTGCTCGTCGCTCGCCCCGGGCGCGTCCACCCACGACGCCGGGACGCCGCCGAGCTCGGTCGGCTCGACGCGCACGTCCGCCGGCGGGGCGAACGGCCGCGGGCCCGGCGCGTAGCTCGCACGTCGCTCCTCGAGCGTCGCGGTGCTCGGCCCGGGACGGCGCTTGTTCTCGCGCGCCTCCGCGATCGTCCGCTCGATGACCTCGCTCGGCATCCTCGTCCCGCCTCTCCGTCGTCCTCGTGCCGCTGCGGCGGCGCCGACGCTACGGCGGGCCACCGACAGAGCCGAGGAACGACGCCGCAGCTCAGCCGAGGTCGAGCGCGAGGAGGTCGTCGACGGTCTCGCGCCGGACCAGCACGCGGGTCCCGCCGTCCAGCACCGCGACCACGGGGGGCCGCGGCAGCAGGTTGTAGTTGGAAGCCATGGACCGCCCGTACGCGCCGGTCGCCGCGACCGCGAGCAGGTCGCCCGCGCGGACGTCGCCCGGGAGCTCGACCTCGTGCACCACGATGTCGCCGCTCTCGCAGTGCTTCCCGACGACGCGCGCCAGCACCGGCGCCGCGTCCGACACGCGGTTGGCGAGCTCGGCGTGGTAGCGCGCGCCGTAGAGCGCGGGGCGGATGTTGTCGCTCATGCCGCCGTCGACGGACACGTACGTCCGGACGAACGTCGCGCCGTCGGCGCCGGTGACCGTGACGGGCTTGACCGTCCCCACCGTGTAGAGCGTGAGCCCGGCCGGTCCGACGATCGCCCGGCCCGGCTCGATCGAGAACCGCGGGAGCGGCGTGCCGAGGCGCGCGGCGATCCCGTCGACGGCGCCCGCGACGTCCTTGGCGACGCGCTCGGGGTCGAGCGCGACCTCGCCGGGCAGGTAGGCGATGCCGTAGCCCCCGCCCAGGTCGACCTCGTCCACGAGCACGCCCGTGGCCTGCGCGAGGTCGGCCCGCAGCTGCAGGACGACGCGCGCGGCGACCTCGAACCCGTCCGGGTCGAGGATCTGGGAGCCGATGTGCGAGTGGATGCCGAGCAGGTGCAGCTCCGGACGCGCGAGCACGGCTCGCAGCGCCACGAACGCCAGGCTCTCGGACCCGTCCGCACCCGGCGCGACCGACAGCCCGAACTTCTGGTCCTCGTGCGCCGTCGAGATGTACTCGTGGCCGCCCGCGTGCACGCCCGTGGTCACCCGCACCATGACGGGGGCGGGGTCGCCACCCCGCGCCGCGACGAGGTCGGCGAGCCGCTCGATCTCGACGAGCGAGTCGACGATGATCCGCCCCACGCCCGCGTCGAGCGCCTGCTCGAGCTCGGCGTCGGACTTGTTGTTGCCGTGCAGCCCGAGCTCCGCTCCGGGCACGCCCGCGCGCAGCGCGACCGCGAGCTCGCCGCCGCTCGCCGTGTCGACGCGCAGCCCCTCCTCGCGCGCCCACCGGGCGACCGCGACAGTGAGCAGCGCCTTGCCCGCGTAGTAGACGTCGACCCCGCTGCCGACCGCGGCGAACGCCTGCTCGAACGCCGTCCGGTACGCCCGGGCGCGGGCGCGGAAGTCCGCCTCGTCGAGCACGTACGACGGCGTCCCCTGCTCGGCCGCGAGGTCCCGCAGGTCGACGCCGCCGACACTGACGGCGCCGTCGGCACCGCGCGCGGCGCCGCGCGACCAGGGCTCGGGCAGCGCGCCCGCGGTCACATCCGCTCCGGCGCGCTGACGCCGAGCAGGCCCAGCCCGTTGACGAGGACCTGGCGGGTCGCGTCGTTGAGCCACAGCCGCGTGCGGTGCAGGTCCGAGACCTCCTCGTCACCGAGCGGCGTGACGCGGGTCGCGGCGTACCAGGAGTGGTAGGCACCGGCGAGCTGCTCGAGGTAGCGCGCGACGCGGTGCGGCTCGCGCAGCTCGGCTGCCTGCGCGACGACGCGCGGGAACTCCGTCAGGACGCCCAGGAGCGCCGACTCGGTCTCGTGGGTGAGCAGCGACGGGTCGAACGCGTCGCGCGTCACGCCGTGCTCGGCGGCGTTCCGGTCCACGGCCGCGGTGCGGGCGTGCGCGTACTGCACGTAGAAGACCGGGTTCTCGTTGGTCGCGCGGGCCAGCAGGTCGAGGTCGAGGTCGATGTTGGTGTCCGTGGACGAGCGGACGAGCGCGTAGCGCGCCGCGTCGACGCCGACCGCGTCCACGAGGTCCTCGAGCGTGATGACCGTGCCCGCGCGCTTCGACATGCGGACCGGCTGGCCGTCCTTGACGAGGTTGACCATCTGGCCGATGAGGAGCTGGAGGTTCTTGCCCGGGGTGTCCCCGAAGGCCGCGCAGACGGCCATCATGCGGCCGACGTACCCGTGGTGGTCGGCGCCGAGCATGATGATGACGTCGTCGAAGCCGCGCTCACGCTTGTCGAGGTAGTACGCGATGTCGCCCGCGATGTAGGCGGCGTCGCCGTCGGACTTGATGACGACGCGGTCCTTGTCGTCGCCGAAGTCCGTCGTGCGCAGCCAGGTCGCGCCGTCCTGCTCGAACATGTGCCCGGCGTCGCGCAGACGCGCGATCGCCTTGTCGACCGCGCCGGACTCGTGCAGCGAGTCCTCGTGGAAGTACACGTCGAAGTCGACGCCGAACTCGTGCAGCGACTGCTTGATCTCGCCGAACATGCGCTCGACGCCGCGCGACCGGAAGACCTCCTGGGCCTCGGCGTCGGGCAGCGCGCGCGGGTCCGGGTCGCCCGCCGCGACGGCGTCGGCGATGACCGCGTTCGCGATGTCCTCGATGTACTGGCCGCCGTAGCCGTCCTCGGGCGCGGGCTCGCCCTTCGCGTTGGCGAGCAGCGAGCGCGCGAACCGGTCGATCTGCACCCCGTGGTCGTTGAAGTAGTACTCGCGGGTCACGTCCGCGCCCGAGGCCTGGAGGATCCGGGCGAGCGAGTCGCCGACGGCGGCCCACCGCACGCCGCCGATGTGGATCGGGCCCGTCGGGTTCGCGGACACGAACTCCAGGTTGATCCGGGTGCCCGCCTCGGCGTCGCCGCGGCCGTAGAGGGGACCGGCCTCGACGACGGCGCGCGCCAGCTCGCCCGCGGCGGCGGCGTCGAGCGTGATGTTGAGGAACCCGGGGCCCGCGACGTCGACCTTCGCGATGCCCTCCGTGGCCGTGAGGCGCCCGGCGAGATCCTCGGCGAGCGCACGCGGGGTGGTGCCGGCCTTCTTCGCGAGCTGCAGCGCGACGTTCGTGGCCCAGTCACCGTGCTCGCGCTGACGGGGTCGCTCGACGTGGACGGTGTCGGGCAGGGCGTCGGCAGGCAGGGCCAGCGTGCCGTCGGCCACCGCGGCGGCCAGGGCAGCGCGCAGCGCTTCGGAGAGCTCGGTGGGGGTCACGGGGTCATACTATCGGCGGGCGTCCTGCCGCCCCGCAGGGTTTCCTGTCCGACGACGCACGGCCGGGCTGGTAGTCTCGTGGCCGTGCCGTTCCCGGTGCCCCTGCGGGCGTCGTGGTGCGCATGATGCGCCCGTAGCTCAGTGGATAGAGCGTCTGCCTCCGGAGCAGAAGGTCGTAGGTTCGAATCCTATCGGGCGCACCCCTGCAAGGCCCCTGACCAGCAGCGATGTCGGTCGGGGGCCTTCGTCGTCTCTCCCCCTCGTGCGCTGCGGGCTCGGGGCCGCGCCCCTACCCTCGGGTCATGGACGTCCTCGGCACGGTCTTCGTCGCGCTCGCCGCGCTGCTGCACCTGTACATCTGGTGGATGGAGTCGGTCGCGTGGCGGCGGCCCGTGTTCTGGCGCCGGTTCGGGCTCGCGTCCCAGGCCGACGCCGACACGACCGCGCCGCTCGCGTACAACCAGGGCTTCTACAACCTGTTCCTCGCGTTGGGGGCGGCGCTCGGCGTGGTCCTGTACTGGTCGGCGTCGCAGGCCGCGGGCTTCGCGCTCGCTCTGTTCTGCGCGGGCAGCATGGTCGCGGCCGCGGGCGTGCTGCTCTCGACAGGGCGCGAGCGCCTGCGGGCCGCCGCGACGCAGGGCACGCTCCCGCTGCTCGGGGCGCTGTTCTTCCTGCTGTCCCTCCCGCTCGGTTGAGCGCACCACGCCCGGGCAGCGACCGGGACCCCCGATGAGTACGGGGCGCCGGCCGGGTCGGACCAGGTGACCACGGCGTCCGACCCTGCGAGGAGCGCACGATGACCGACACCCCCACGACCACCGACGTCCCGGGCCCCCCGGTCGTCGACCGCGCCGCCTGGCGTGACGCGTACGCCGAGCTGCTCGTCCAGGAGAAGGCGCACACCCACGCGGGCGACGCCCTGGCTGCCGCACGCCGACGGATGCCCATGACCGAGCTCCCGGACGTCGCCGTCGAGGGCGACGACGGCCCCACGCCCCTGCTCGACCTGTTCGGTGACCACGACCAGCTCGTCCTCTACAAGCACATGTGGCACGACGGCCAGCCGATCGAGGCGCAGTGCGAGGGGTGCACGCTGACCGTGTGGGACGCGACGCACGACACCCCGTACCTCGAGTCGCGCGGCATCGCGTTCGCGGTGCTGTTCGAGGGTGCGTGGGCCGAGGCGCGCGAGCTGCGCGACTTCATGGGCTACACGGTGCCGTGCTACTCGGTGCGGGGCGTCGACGACCCCCTGCTCGGAACCGGGTTCGGAGAGTTCCTGTTCCTCCTGCGCCGCGACGGCCGCGCGTACCTCACCTACGCGGTCACCGGCCGGGGCACCGAGGCGATGATGTCGTCGATGCAGCTGATCGACCGCACGGTGCACGGGCGCGGCGAGAGCTGGGAGGACTCGCCCGCCGGCTGGCCCCAGGACCACGGCGTCTGCTGGTGGTGGCGCCGGGACGGACGACCCGCCGCGCAGTGGACGCGGCCCGGGGCGACGCCGGTCGACCCCCACGCGCACCACCACCACGGCTGAGAGGGGAGCGCGAGCCCGCCCTAGGTCGCCGGCTCGTCCCGGGGCGCGACCAGCCTCGACTCGTACGCGAACACGACCAGCTGCGCCCGGTCGCGCGCCCCGACCTTCGCCATCGCCCGCGAGACGTGGGTCTTGGCGGTCGCCGGGCTGATGACCATGTGGGCGGCGATCTCGTCGTTGCTCAGCCCCTGCCCGACGAGCGCCACGACCTCCTGCTCCCGGTCGGTGAGCCGGCCGAGGTCCCGCCCGATCGGCACCACGGCCGGCCGTGCCACGTACTCGGCGATGAGCGTGCGGGTCACCGCGGGTGACAGCAGCGCGTCGCCCGCCGTGACCACCCGCAGCGCCTGCAGGACGGCCTCGGGCTCGGTGTCCTTGACGAGGAACCCGCTCGCGCCCGCCCGGAGCGCCGCGAACACGTACTCGTCGAGGCCGTAGTTCGTGAGCACGACGATCCGCACGTCCGCGAGCGCCGGGTCGCCCGCGATCCGGCGGGTGGCCTCGATGCCGTCGAGCACCGGCATCTGGACGTCCATGAGGACGACGTCGGGCCGCAGCTCCCGCGCGAGGGAGGCCGCCTGCTCGCCGTCGCCCGCCTCCCCGACGACCGTGACGTCGTCCTCGGCGTCGAGGAGCGCGCGGATGCCGCTGCGGATGAGGGGCTGGTCGTCGCACAGGAGCACGCGGACCGGCGGGGCGACGGGCACGTCGAGGCCGGTCACGCCCCCGCGCCTCCGTCGGCGACGAGCGCGACGGTCGGCAGCTCGGCGCGGACGCGGAACCCGCCGGCCGGCCCTGGTGCGGCGTCCAGGCGGCCCCCGAGCGCCGTCGTCCGCTCGCGCATCCCCACGAGCCCCCGGCCGGGCCGGACGGGGCCGGGCGTGCCCGCTCCGTCGTCGTCGACCTGGACCGTGAGCGCGTCGCCGCGGTAGTCGAGCAGGACGGTCACGGTCGCAGGACCGGCGTGACGGGCGGCGTTGGTCAGCGCCTCCTGCACGATCCGGAAGGCCGCGGCGTCGACGTGCGGGGGCACGGGCCGTTCCCGGCCGGTCACCGACACGCGCGTCGGGAGCCCCGCGGCGTTGGTCCGGCTCACGAGGCCCGGCAGGTCGGCGAGCCCGTGCCCTGCCGCCTGGTCGGGGCTGCGCAGGGTCGCGAGCGTGTCCCGCAGCTCGCGCATCGCCTCCCCCGCGGCCTCCTGGATCGCGACGATCGACTCGGGCACCTCCTCGCCGCGCTTGCGGGCCAGGTGGGTCGCGACGTTCGCCTGGATCGAGACGACCGAGATCGAGTGCGTGAGCGAGTCGTGCAGCTCCCGGGCGATCCGCAGGCGCTCCTCGACCGCGAGCCTCCGTGCGAACTCCTCCTGGGTCCGCTCGGCCTGCTCGGCCCGTTTCACGACCTCGTGGACGTGCATCTTCCACTGGTGGAACGCCGCCGCGAACGCCGCCGCGGACACCAGCCACCCGACGGCGTAGAAGCGCCTCCAGCCTCGATCGGTACGCACCCGGGCATCGTAGGCACCGCCACCGCACGACGGCGTCCCCTGGCGGGAGTACGTGCGGCGTACCCCCGGGGAGGTAGTCCGTCCCGTCCCGTGGTGCCCGCGCGGCAGCGACAAGTCGGCACCCTCGCCCGACGACGCGGCACCCCCGTACGTCACACCCTGGCGGGGTTGGTCGTCGACCGAGACGTCAGCACCCAGGAACAGCACCGCGATGGAGGAGTCATGTCCGAGCCCGGCACGGCGACCGCAGCGCCGTCGTCCCCCACGTCCAGACCGTCAAGCCCCGTGGCGACCGCCGCCGGCCCCTCGCTCGCGGCGCACCCGCAGCGGTGGGCCGCGCTCGCGGTCCTCGCCACGGCCCAGCTCATGATCCTGCTCGACAGCTCGATCATGAACATCGCCCTGCCGTCCGCCGCCCGCGACCTCGGGATCAGCGACGCCGACCGGCAGTGGGCGATCACCGCGTACACGCTCGCGTTCGGCGGCCTGCTGCTGCTCGGCGGGCGCGTCGCCGACTTCGTGGGTCGCAAGCGCGCGCTCGTGATCGCGCTGATCGGCTTCGCCGGGGCCTCCGCGATCGGGGGCGCCGCGACCAGCGGCAGCATGCTCTTCGCGGCCCGTGCCCTGCAGGGCGCGTTCGGCGCGCTCCTCGCCCCGGCCGCGCTGTCGCTCATCACCGTCATGTTCGTCTCGACGCGCGAGCGGGCGCGGGCGTTCAGCGTGTTCGGGGCGGTCTCCGGTGCAGGCGGCGCGATCGGCCTGCTCGCCGGAGGCGCACTCACCGAGTACCTCGACTGGCGCTGGTGCCTGTACGTCAACGCGCCCATCGCCGTCGTCGCCGCGTTCTTCGCCCTGCGGCTCGTGCCCGAGTCCAAGGCGCAGGGCGCGAGGCGCCTCGACGTCCCCGGTGCCGTGCTCGCCACGGGCGGCCTCGTCTCCCTCGTCTACGCGTTCACGCACGCCGCGAAGCAGACGACCGGCGCCGACGGCCTGCCGTCCACGGTGGGCTGGGGCGACCCGACCGTCGTCACGCTGCTCGCCGTGGCCGTCGCGGCGCTCGTGGCGTTCGTCGTCCTCGAGACGCGGACGAAGAACCCGCTGCTGCCGATGCGCGTCGTCCTCGACCGCAACCGCGGCGGGTCCTACCTCGTGTTCCTGCTGCTGGGCGCGGGCCTCTTCGCGATGTTCCTGTTCATGACCCTCTACTTCCAGGTCGTCCTGGGCTGGACGCCGCTCAAGGCCGGCTTCGGGTTCCTGCCGTTCGCGCTCGCGGTCATCGCGTCCGCGGGGCTCGTCGCGCGCCTCCTGCCGCGCGTCGGACCGCGCCCGCTGCTCGTCACCGGGCTCGCGATGGCGAGCGCGGGGATGCTGCTGCTCGTCCGGACCACGCCCGACTCGTCCTACGCGGGCACGATCCTGCCGTCCGCGCTGATCATCGGTGCGGGTCTCGCGATGGTGTTCGTCCCGGCGTCGTCGACGGCGCTGCTCGGGGTCAAGGAACACGACGCGGGCGTCGCGTCGGCGGTGCTCAACACCGCGCAGCAGGTGGGCGGGTCGCTCGGGCTCGCGCTGCTCAACACGATCGCGATCGGCGCGTTCACCGGGAAGCTCACCGACCTCGTCGCGACCGGCGCCGACCCCCGGTCCGTCGCGGTCCAGGCGACGGCGCAGGTGCACGGGTACCACGTCGCGTACGTGTGGGGCGCAGCGTTCTTCGCGGCCGCGCTGCTCGTCTCGCTGGTCGTCATGACCGCGAGCCGCAGGAGCATGCCGGCCGAGGAGGCCGAGGAGGCGGGCGAGCCGGCCGCCGCGGCCGCCGTCGCCTGACACGCCCCTCCTCCCGGCGGGATACCGGGATCCGGCCGAGATACCGAGGATGGATCGGTACCTCGGCCGGATCCCGGTATCTCGGCCGGACTCGAGGGGGTGGGCCGGGAGTGCGAGTGCGGAGGGGGTCAGCGGGCCGACCGCTGCCACAGCCCCTTGACGTACGACGCCTGGCCGAGGTGCTGGGTCGCGTCCCCGACGACGCTCACGAGCCGCACCCCCAGCGTCACCGGCGGGTCCCAGCCCTCGTCGACGACCCGGTCCAGGTCGCCGTCGGCCAGCGTGGCGACGTACGCGAGCGCCGCCTCCTGCGTCGCGTCGACGTACCCGCGCAGCAGCTCCCCCGTCACCCGGACGCTGCCCACCTCGTCCGGGGACTGTCCGTACCCGGTCGCGGCGTCGTCGAACGGGAGCGCGAACCGGGCGGCCCAGCCGCCCGACGTCCACACCTCGTCGGCGCCGGCGACGTCGGCGACCTGCGCGTCGACGCCGCGCCCGATGTGCCACACCAGCCAGGCCACGGTGTTGGCGCGCGGGTCGGGGCGCCACACGAGGGCGTCGTCGTCGAGGCCGTCGAGGAGGCGCGCCACGCCGTCCCCGACGCGGGAGAACGCATCGGTCAGGATGTCCGTCGATCGCATACGGCCAGTCTGCGACGTCACCCCCGGCTTGTCAGACGCTGGAGCACGTCTTCGGGGACGGGAGTCCGACGACTCGGGGAACGGGCGCGCTAGGGTCGAGGCGTGAGCGACTCCGGCTACGGCGACTTCGAGTTCGAGCGCCGCTTCGTCGCGCGCGACGTGCCCCGCGAGCTCCTGGACGAGAACCCGCCCACCCTCATCGTCCAGAGCTACTACCTCGCCGACGACGGCTACGCCCTGCGCCTGCGTGTGCAGTCGTCCACGGCGCGGGCCCGGCTCGACGGCCGGTCGGACGCCGTCGCGGTGCTCGACGAGCACGCCGACGCGTTCGACTTCTGCGCGCTCACCGCGAAGGGCCCGACGGTCGGAGGGACCCGCTACGAGGCGGAGCGCGAGCTCGACGTGAGCGTCGGCGTGGAGATGGTCCGGCGCGGCGGCCGGCGCATCGTCAAGAACCGGCACGCCGTCTGGCTCGGCGCCGACGGCTGGGTCGTCGACGTGTTCGGCGGGGAGAACCACCCGCTCGTCGTCGCGGAGTGCGAGCGCTCGGGGCCGGTCGTCGACCTCCAGATCCCGTCGTTCTGCGTCACCGAGGTCACCGACGACCACCGGTTCGCCAACGACGCGCTCGTGCACGAGCCGTTCTCGCGCTGGGCACCCGAGTTCGAGCGCGAGCTGGAGACGGAGGGACCCCGGTTCCTCCAGGGGTTCGGACGCAACCAGGCGCTCCCTGGCGACCCGCACTGACGGCGCCGTCGAGCGACGCCGGACGATCCGACCGGGCTCGGGCGGGCAACCGGTCAGCCGCGGGGAGCGGTCAGAGCACGCCCATCTTGGTGGTCAGCGGCATGTAGTTGAAGTGCCACGGCTCGTACGACCCGCCGCCGCCCGCGCGGGCCCAGGTCGGGTTGTCCCAGCCGTACGTCGGGCCGTTCGCGCGGAGCCACTGGTACACCTCGGCGTTGCCCGTCTCGCTCGAGCAGAAGTCGACGGCGAGGCCCAGGCCGTGGTTCGACGTGCCGGGCTCGGCCGCGTACCCGGCACGCGTCCGCGCGAGCGTGTACTGCTCGGCGATGGGCCGGTACGCCGCGACGAGGCACATGTTCCGGCCGAAGCGGGCCTTGAACGCGTCGTTCATGGCGGTGATGGCCGTCGCCGCGGGGTTGGCGAGGTAGAAGCCCTTCTGCCACAGCTCGCACAGCTGGCTGGACGGGAGCTGCCCGTTGACCCCCGTGGGCTCGACCGACGGGTCGCAGTCGGCGATGCTGTCGCGGGTCTCGCTGCGGCTCGCCGCCTGCGCGCGCTCGGCGCCGTCGCCGAGCGAGCGGATGCTGTCGGGGAGCTTCGTCGTCGTGCCGGACGCCGACACCGCGTCGAGCAGGCTCGGCCCTTCGGGACGACCGCCGTTCTCGACCGCGTTGTCGCCCGTGGCGGCGCCGGTCAAGGGGACCGCGATCGTCGCGACCGCGAGCGAGGTGAGGACCGCGACGCGCGGCACCCAGCGCGGACGGTCGCCGCCCGTGCGCGGCTCGCCCGCGGCGTCGGCAGGACCGGCGGGGCGGCCGCCGTCCGCGGGGCCGTCGGGCTCCGCGGAGGGCTCCATGAACAGGGCCTCGAGCTCGGCCGTCAGCACGTGCGGCCGGGCGTCGTCCTGCTCGAGGGCGGGTGCACCCTGCAGCGGGTGCTCGTGCACCACGTCGGCCGCGTGCTCGGGGCAGGTCGGGCCGACGACGGACGGCGCCGCCACCGCGGGCACGGGCACGGACGCCGGGACCGCCCGGCCGGTGCCGGTGACCTCGACGGACGTGACGCGCGAGACCTGCGGGCCGTGGTGCGCGAAGCCGGCGGCCGGCCACGGGTTCGCCACGGGCGCGGGCCCGCGGTTGGGGCCGAGCTCGCCGCGCGGCGCCGCGTCGGCCGCCTGCGACGCCGGGTCGCCCGTGGCGACGAGCATCTCGCGGCGCTGGCGGCGGGTCAGGTAGGGAGCCGAGTCCTCCGCGGTGCGCTCGGGAGCGACGGCGGCCGTCGCGCGCGGAGCGAGCGCGCTCGTCCGGGAGACCGCCGGAGACGGACGGGAGAGGACGGGCGCCGCGTCGTGGACGGGCGGCGACGGAGGAACGTGCACCGCCGGCGCAGCCTGCGCGCGAAGAGCCGCCTCACGGCGCTCGCGGCGGGTCAGCAGCGGGGGCGACGACGTCGCGGCTTCCACGACACCTCCGTGGTCTTTGGTCGGACGGAACGACGGGTACTCCGGTGGCGCTCGCCCCACCTGGAGGAGTCCCTCCGGGGCGGACGGCCCCCGCGCCGCGGACAGCCTACGCGATCACGGAACGATAACGGAAGCGCCCGTGACGAACCGGTGCACGCACGGCGTCGGAAGGGTGTGGGACGGCCGTCCGGGACGGTGGTCCCACAGCATCATCGCGGCCGCGCACGGCGCAGCGTGCCCCCCCGCTGCATCGCGTCGCGGACCTCGCCGACGAGCTCCTCGAGGATGTCCTCGAGGAAGACGACACCGACCGGGACGTCCCCGTCACGGACGAGCGCGAGGTGCGCTCCCGAGCGCTGCATGGCCTGCAGCACGGCCTCGATCTCGTCGTCCGGCCCGGCCACCGCGAGCACCCGCACCCGCCAGGACGGCACGGGCTCGTCGCGGTCCCCGTTCGTCGCGTAGAGCACGTCCTTGAGGTGGAGGTAGCCCACGGGCTCGTCCCCGCGGACGACGGGGAAGCGGCTGAAGCCCGTGCGGGTCACGAGGTGCTCCACGTCGTCGGGCGTGCAGCCCTGTGCGACGGTCACGAGGTCCGCGAGCGGGACCATGACCTCGCGCGCGGTGCGCTCGGAGAACTCGATCGCCCCCGTGAGCAGCCCCTGCTCGTCCTGGAGGACGCCCTCCGCCGCCGAGTGCTCGACGATCGACTGGACCTCCTCCACGGTGAAGGCGGAGGCGACCGCGTCGCGCGGCTCGACACCCGCGAGCCGGACCGCGTGGTTCGCGAGCCAGTTGAGCGCGCCGATCACCGGGCGCAGGGCCCGGGCGAGCAGCACGAGCGGCGGCGCGAAGAGCATCACCGCCCGGTCGGGGCCCGAGACCGCGAGGTTCTTCGGCACCATCTCGCCGAGCACCACGTGCAGGTAGACCACGACCGCGAGCGCGAGCACGAGCGCGATGGGGTGGGCGAGCGCGGGGCTCGCGCCGAGCGCGTGCAGCGGCACCTCGACGAGGTGCGCGAGCGCGGGCTCCGCGACGATGCCGAGGCCCGTCGAGCACACGGTCACGCCGAGCTGCGCGCACGCGAGCATCAGCGAGACGTGCTCCATCGCGTAGAGCACGGTGCGGGCGCGGACGTTCCCGGCCTCGGCGAGCGGCTCGATCGAGCTGCGGCGCGCCGACAGGACGGAGAACTCGGCGCCGACGAAGAACGCGTTGCCGAGGAGCAGGACGATGCCGAGGATCAGGCCGGCCGTGGAGCTCATGCCGCACCCCCGTCCGTCGTCGCCGCGGGGGCGGACGGCTCGCCGCCCGTCCCCCGGACGTCGCTCACCCGGAGCTGCTCGACGCGCCGGCCGTCCATCACGTCCACGCGCAGGCGCACGCCCGCGACCTCGACCTCGTCGCCGACGGCCGGCACGCGCCCGAGCTCGGTCATGACGAGGCCGCCGAGCGTCTCGTAGGCCCCCGACTCGGGGACCTCGAGGCCGGTCTGCTCG
The DNA here is from genome assembly GCF_042670205.1 of Luteimicrobium sp. NPDC057192. Lineage (NCBI taxonomy): Bacteria > Bacillati > Actinomycetota > Actinomycetes > Micrococcales > Luteimicrobium > Luteimicrobium sp. NPDC057192. Next base: position 19,103 of record NZ_JBHUWD010000043.1, read on the forward strand.
GTGAGCTCGTCGGGGCGCAGCTGGCCCTGCACGCGCCACGACCCGTCGCGCAGCCGGCGCACGCCGACCTCGCGAGCGTCGTGCTCGTCGGACACCTCGCCGACGAGCTCCTCGACGACGTCCTCGAGCGTCACCACGCCCGACGTGCCGCCGTACTCGTCGACGACGACGGCCATCTGGAGCCCGAACCCCCGCAGCTCGACCAGGAGCGGGCCGAGCCCGACGGTCTCGGGGACGCGGGGCGCGTCGACCATGAGCGCGGCCACGGGGACGTCGGCCCGCCGCTCGGCCGGCACGGACACCGCGCGGCGCACGTGCACGAGGCCCACGACGTCGTCACGGTCGCGATCGATCACGGGGAACCGCGAGTGCCCGGTCGCTCGCACGACGTCGAGCAGCGCGGCCGCGGACGCCTCCTTGTGCAGGACGTCCATCCGCAGCCGGTCCGTCATGACGTCGACCGCGGTCAGCTCCTCGAGGTCGATGGTGTTGGTGAGGAGCGTCGCGACGCTCTCCTCGAGGGTGCCCTCGGCGGCGGAGCGCCGCACGAGCGCCGCGAGCTCGGTCGACGACCGCGCCCCCGACAGCTCCTCGACGGGCTCGACGCCGACCCGGCGCAGCAGGGCGTTCGCCGACCCGTTGAGCACGACGACGACCGGCCGGGCGGCCATGGTGAAGGCACGCTGCAGCGGCACGACGAGCCGCGCCGTCGGGTACGGGAGCGAGAGCGCGAAGTTCTTGGGGATGAGCTCGCCGAACAGCATCGAGAACACGTTGACCACGACGAGCGCGAGGATCCCCGCGAGCGCCACGGCGACCCCGCGCGCGAGCGCGGTGTGCCCGAGCCCCGCCACGACGAGGTCGTAAAGCGCGGGCTGGGCGGTGTAGCCGAGCAGGATCGTCGTGACCGTGATGCCGACCTGCGCCGAGGACAGCTCGGTGGACAGCTCCGAGAGGGCGCTGCGGACGCTGCGGTCGCGCCGGTCGGGCGCGCCGGAGCCGCCGGAGCCCTTGAGGACGGCGGGGTCGAGCGTGACGAGCGCGAACTCGCTCGCGACGAACACCGCGGTCCCGGCCGTGAGCACGACGCCGAGAAGGAGGAGGAGCCAGTCGCTCAGCACGTGGCGGACACCACCGGCGCGGGGGACGGCCGCCCGGTCACGCGCACGGCGCGAGCGGGGCGGGAGGGACGCGAGGACCTATGTCGTGGGTCGTCACCGTTCATGGTGCGCACCATCGTATCCAGGCGTCGCGGCAGCCGGCGCACGGCACCCCCGCGACGCGCCGGCGCCGACCTCTCGTGCGCGCCGCCGACGCCGTTCCTCGCCCCCCTCGCCACGGCCTGAGCGCCGCTCGGGACCGGGTGGGCGTGCAGGTCCGCACAGGACCCGCACCGAACCTCCCGCGCTCGCACAGGCCGCGCCAACGCGACCTCCGGGCAGTTCGCACCCCTGTGTGCCAGTCTTTCCCTATGGCACCGAGCTCTCTGCCGTCCGGACAGCCGGGCGGTCGTCCGAACGTCCCCGCCGGCAACGTCGTCGGACGGCCCTCCCCTCGTCCGACGGGCGAGCCGAACGCGACCGTCCTCGTCGTCGAGGACGAGCCCGCCATCGCGACCGCGATCGCCCAGCGCCTCACGGCCGAGGGCTGGCGGGTCGAGGTCGCGCGCGACGGGTTGTCCGGGGTCGACGCCGCGCTGCGGCTGCGGCCGGACGTCGTCGTCCTCGACGTCATGCTGCCGGGCATCGACGGCCTCGAGGTCACGCGGCGGATCCAGGCCGAGCACCCCATGCCGATCCTCATGCTGACGGCGCGCGACGACGAGACCGACATGATCATCGGCCTCGGCGTGGGCGCCGACGACTACATGACCAAGCCGTTCTCGATGCGCGAGCTCGTCGCGCGCCTCAAGGCCCTGCTGCGGCGCGTGGACCGCGCGGCCCAGGTGGCGTCGTCGCCGGTCGCCCAGCCGCCCATCGAGGTCGGCGACGTGACCATCGACCAGGCGCAGCGACGCGTGTACCGCGCGGGCGACGAGGTCCACCTCACGCCCACGGAGTTCGAGCTCCTCGTGATGCTCGCGAGCTCGCCCAAGACCGTGCTCACGCGCGAGAAGCTCCTCGCCGAGGTGTGGGACTGGGCCGACGCGTCCGGCACGCGGACGGTCGACTCCCACATCAAGGCGCTGCGGCGCAAGCTCGGGGCCGACCTCATCCGGACGGTGCACGGCGTGGGGTACGCGTTCGAGCCGACGGCATGAGCCGCGCCGGCGAGCGCGCCGGGAACCGGATCGCGCGCGTCCCGGACGTGCGCCCGCTGGACCGCTTCCAGTCGATCCGGATCAAGCTCGGCATCCTCGTCGCGGCGACGGTCACGTTCGCGGCGTTCGTGACGTGGCTCGGCCTGCGCAACCACCTCGGGCCGTCCCGCACGCTGCCGCTCGCGATCGTGCTGTCGCTGCTGCTCACGCAGGTCCTTGCGCGCGGGATGACGTCGCCGCTGCGCGAGATGACGGCCGCGGCGCGCGCGATGGCCGACGGCGACTACACGCGCCGGGTCACCGCGTCGAGCCGCGACGAGGTGGGCCAGCTCGCGGGCGCGTTCAACCAGATGGCGAGCGACCTCGCGGCGTCCGACCAGGTGCGCCGCGACCTCATCGCCAACGTGTCGCACGAGCTGCGCACGCCCGTCGCCGCCCTGCACGCCCAGCTCGAGAACGTCGTCGACGGCGTCACGCCCGCGACCCCCGCGACGCTCCAGCAGGCCCTGACCCAGACCGAGCGGCTCTCGCGCCTCGTCGCCTACCTGCTCGACCTGTCGCGCATCGAGGCCGGCGCCGCGGCGCTCAACTACGAGAAGATCCCGCTCGGCGACTTCCTCGAGGAGGTCGCGGAGTCGGTGTCCATGCTCGACGCCGGCAAGCAGCTGCGCTACGTCGTCGACGTGACACCCGAGGACATCGAGCTCGAGGCCGACCCGGTCCGCCTCGACCAGGTCGTCACCAACCTCCTCCACAACGCGATCCGGTACTCCCCCCAGGGCGGACAGATCCTCCTCGAGGCGACGCTCGAGCCCGGCGGCGACCGGGTCGTCGTCGACGTCGTCGACGAGGGGCCGGGGATCGACCCCCAGGACCGCGGGCGGATCTTCGACCGGTTCCAGCGCGGCTCGGCGACGGCGCAGCTCGGCTCGACGTCGACGGGCGGCACGGGCATCGGGCTCGCCATCGTCCGGTGGGCCGTCGACCTCCACGGCGGCACGATCGAGGTCGCCGACGACGACGGCCGGGGCGCTCGCATGCGCCTGCGGCTCCCCGTCCGTGCGCCCCGCCCGGCGCGCGGCACGACGCGCTGAGCGGACACGCGATGGTGACGTGCGTCACGTCGGCGCGGCAGGCGGGTGAAAAGGGCCTCGCGAATACCGAGAGATGGGCTTCGACAACCCCCCTTTTTCGCTCCGGTCGAGGAGGATTTGCCCTTCTGTTGCCGCCCGTAGAGCCGACGTGAAGATCCGCGGGATTGCTCGCGTCGCGGGCGGCCGATCGACCCGTGACTGGTGCGCCGAGGGCCTACGCTTGCCAGGAGGGGCGCTGCTCTGCGTCCCGACGAGCAGACACGAAACGTGTGAAAGTGGGCGATCCCCGAGTGTCCCCGAAGGCTGAGTCAGAGTCGATCAGCGCGCTGCGCGCCTCGTTCGGTGCGAACGAGTGGCTGGTCGACGAGCTCTACGACCAGTACCGCGCCGACAAGAACTCCGTCGATCCGGCGTGGTGGGAGTTCTTCGAGGACTACCGCCCGGACGGCGACGGCGCCCCGGCCGACGTCGCCCCGGCGAGCGCGACCGCCCCCGCCGGAAGCGCGACGAACGGCACGTCCCACGCGGCCGCCGCTCCGGCGGCACCCGCGCCGACCACCACCCCCGCACCGGCCGCGACTCCCACCCCGAAGGCCGTGCAGCACGCGTCGACGCCCGCGCTCCCGGCCGAGCCGAGCGCCCCGAGCCCGACGGCCCCGCCCCGCCCGGTCGCGACGGCGCAGCCCGCGACCGCCCCGTACGCCGACGTCCCGGTCGCGCGCTCCGCGAACGCGCTGCCCGCCGAGGCCGCCGACGAGCCGACCAAGCTCCGCGGCCCCGCGGCCCGCGTCGTGACGAACATGGAGGCCAGCCTCCAGGTGCCGACGGCCACGTCGGTCCGCGCGGTCCCGGCCAAGCTCCTGGTCGACAACCGCATCGTCATCAACAACCACCTCGCGCGCACGCGCGGCGGCAAGATCTCGTTCACGCACCTCATCGGCTTCGCGCTGATCGAGGCCGTCGGCGAGATGCCGTCGATGAACGCGTCGTACACGCAGGTCGACGGCAAGCCGGGCATCCTCAACCCCGCGCACGTCAACCTCGGCATCGCGATCGACCTGCCCAAGCCCGACGGCTCGCGGCAGCTCGTCGTGCCCGCCATCAAGGGCACGGAGTCCATGGACTTCGCGCAGTTCTGGAACGCGTACGAGGACGTCGTCCGCCGCGCGCGCGGCAACAAGCTCACGGTCGACGACTACAGCGGCGTCACGATCTCCCTCACGAACCCGGGCGGCATCGGCACGGTGCACTCCGTGCCGCGCCTCATGAGCGGCCAGGGCGCGATCGTCGGCGTCGGCGCCATGGACTACCCCGCGGAGTTCGCGGGCGCGTCCGAGGAGCAGCTCGCCCGCCTCGGCGTCTCCAAGGTCGTCACGCTCACCTCGACGTACGACCACCGCATCATCCAGGGCGCCGGCTCCGGCGACTTCCTGCGCGTGATCGGCAACAAGCTCCTCGGCCAGGACGGCTTCTACGACCGCGTCTTCGCGGCGCTGCGGATCCCGTACGAGCCGGTCCGCTGGGCCCGCGACAACAGCACGGACCCCGAGGCGGAGGCCGTCAAGCCCGCCCGCATCGCCGAGCTCATCCACGCCTACCGGTCGCGCGGCCACCTCATGGCCGACACCGACCCGCTGACGTACCGCCAGCGCAAGCACCCCGACCTCGACATCCAGAACCACGGCCTCACGCTGTGGGACCTCGAGCGCACGTTCCCGACGACGGGCTTCGGCGGCAAGACCCAGGACACCCTGAGGAACATCCTCGGGCTCCTCCGCGACGCCTACTGCCGCACCATCGGGTTCGAGTACATGCACATCGCGGACCCGGCGCAGCGCAAGTGGATCCAGGAGCGCCTCGAGGCCGGCTACGCCCGGACCCCGCGCGAGGACCAGCTCCGGATCCTGCGCCGCCTCAACTCCGCCGAGGCGTTCGAGACGTTCCTCCAGACGAAGTTCGTCGGGCAGAAGCGGTTCTCGCTCGAGGGCGGCGAGTCCGTCATCCCGCTGCTCGACGCGATCCTGTCGCGCGCCGCGGAGAACGGCCTCGACGAGGTCTGCATCGGCATGGCCCACCGCGGCCGCCTCAACGTGCTCGCGAACATCGCCGGCAAGAGCTACGCGCAGATCTTCGCGGAGTTCGAGGGCAACGTGGACCCGAAGTCGGTCCAGGGCTCCGGCGACGTCAAGTACCACCTCGGCACCGAGGGCACGTTCACCGCGGAGTCCGGCGCGCAGACGCAGGTCTACCTCGCGGCGAACCCGTCGCACCTGGAGGCCGTCGACCCGGTCCTCGAGGGCATCGTCCGCGCCAAGCAGGACCTCATCGACCTCGGCGGCGACGGCTTCTCCGTGCTGCCGCTGATGATCCACGGCGACGCGGCCTTCGCGGGCCAGGGCGTCGTGGCCGAGGTGCTCAACCTGTCGCAGCTGCGCGGGTACCGCACGGGCGGCACGATCCACGTCGTCATCAACAACCAGGTCGGCTTCACCACCGCCCCGTCGTCGTCGCGCTCGACGACGTACGCGACCGACATCGCCAAGGGCTACCAGATCCCGATCTTCCACGTGAACGGCGACGACCCCGAGGCGTGCGTGCGCGTCGCGGAGCTCGCCTTCGCGTTCCGCGAGCAGTTCGACCGCGACGTCATCATCGACATGGTCTGCTACCGCCGCCGTGGCCACAACGAGGGCGACGACCCGTCGATGACGCAGCCGCTCATGTACAACCTCATCGAGGCCAAGCGGTCGGTCCGCAAGATCTACACGGAGAACCTCGTGGCCCGCGGCGACCTGACGGTCGAGGAGGCCGAGCAGGCGCTCAAGGACTACCAGACGCAGCTCGAGCGCGTCTTCACCGAGACCCGCGAGGGCGGCTACACGCCGCCGGCGGACACCGAGCCCATCGCGGGCCTGGAGCGGCCGGAGTCGCAGCGCGAGGACGCGGGCACGGTCGTCGGCTGGAAGACGGCGATCAGCCCTGCCGTGCTCGAGCGCGTCGGCGCGGTGCAGGTCGCCGCGCCGGAGGGCTTCACGGTCCACCCCAAGCTCCAGCAGATGCTCGCGAAGCGCCAGGAGATGTCGACGCAGGGCGGGATCGACTGGGGCTTCGGCGAGCTCGTCGCGTTCGGGTCGCTGCTCATGGAGGGCACGCCCGTGCGCCTTGCGGGCCAGGACTCGCGCCGCGGCACCTTCGTGCAGCGTCACGCCGTCCTGCACGACCGCGAGACCGGCGCCGAGTGGACCCCCTTGCTGTACCTGTCGGCGGACCAGGAGAAGTTCTGGGTCTACGACTCGTCCCTGTCGGAGTACGCCGCTCTCGGCTTCGAGTACGGCTACTCGGTCGAGCGACCCGACGCCCTGGTCCTGTGGGAGGCGCAGTTCGGCGACTTCGTCAACGGCGCCCAGACGGTGATCGACGAGTTCATCTCCTCGGCCGAGCAGAAGTGGGGCCAGAACGCCTCCCTCGTCATGCTCCTCCCCCACGGCTACGAGGGTCAGGGGCCCGACCACAGCTCGGCGCGCATCGAGCGCTTCCTCCAGATGTGCGCGGAGAAGAACCTCACGGTCGCGCAGCCGTCCACGCCGGCGTCGTACTTCCACCTGCTGCGCCAGCAGGCGTACGCCCGGCCGCGGCGCCCGCTCGTCGTCTTCACCCCGAAGCAGCTCCTCCGCCTCAAGGCGGCGGCGTCGGGCGTGGAGGAGTTCACGAGCGGCACGTTCCGTCCGGTGATCGGCGACGCCACGGCGGACTCGACCAAGGTCACCCGCGTGCTCCTGTGCACCGGCCGCGTCTACTACGACCTCCTCGCCGAGCGCGCCGCGCGCAAGGACGACAGCGTCGCGATCGTCCGGCTCGAGCAGCTCTACCCGTTCCCCGAGGACGAGATCCGTGAGGAGCTCGGCCGCTACGCCACGGCCGACGTCGTGTGGGTGCAGGACGAGCCGGAGAACCAGGGCGCCTGGTCGTACGTCCACATCAACCTGCCCGACGACCTGCCCGAGGTCCGCGTCGTGTCCCGTCCGGCGTCCGCGTCGACGGCGGCGGGCACCGCCAAGAAGCACAAGGCGGAGGCGGCGACGCTGCTGGAGCAGGCGTTCGGACGCTGATCAGCACGTGACGGGGCCCGGCGGCCGGTGCGGTCGCCGGGCCCCGTGCCGTCCGAGCGAGCAGACTGGACGGCGCACACCCCTGCCTGCACCATCGCAGGGGCCACCTGGTCCTCGACCTGACACCGTCGCCGGTGTACGGGCGGGGCCAAGAACGAGGGGAAGACCCGTGGAACACCACCTCCTGGGCCGCACCGGCCGTCTCGTGTCCGTCGTCGGACTGGGGACCTGGCAGCTCGGCACCGACTGGGGAGACGTCAGCGAGGCCGACGCGCACGCCGTCATCGACGCGGCGCTCGAGGCGGGCGTGACGTTCGTCGACACGGCCGACGTGTACGGCGACGGACGCAGCGAGCAGCTCATCGGCTCGTACCTGGCCGAGCACCCGGACGCCCCGGTCACCGTCGCCACCAAGATGGGCCGGCGCGTCGAGCAGGTCCCCGAGGCGTACACGCTCGAGGCGTTCCGCGGCTGGATCGACCGGTCGCGCACCAACCTGCGCACCGACCGGCTCGACCTGGTCCAGCTCCACTGCCCGCCGACCCCGGTCTTCTCCGACGACGCCGTCTTCGACGCTCTCGACACGCTCGTCGACGAGGGCGCGATCGCTGCGTACGGCGTGAGCGTCGAGACGACCGCGGAGGCCCTCACGGCGATCGCGCGCCCGAACGTCGCGACCGTGCAGATCATCCTCAACGCGTTCCGGCTCAAGCCCTTCGACGAGGTCCTCCCGGCGGCGTCCGAGGCCGGCGTCGGGATCATCGCGCGCGTCCCGCTCGCGTCCGGCCTGCTGTCGGGCCGGTACACCGCGCAGACGACGTTCCCGGAGAGCGACCACCGCACGTACAACCGGAACGGTGAGGCGTTCGACGTCGGCGAGACCTTCTCGGGCGTCGACTACGCCACGGGCGTCGAGGCGGCGCAGGAGTTCGCCCGGCTCGTCGACGAGCTCGACACGTCCGCCGAGGGTGGCACGACGCTCACGCCCGCCCAGGCCGCGATCGCCTGGCTGTGGCAGCAGCCGGGCGTCTCCACCGTGATCCCCGGCGCGCGCAGCGCCGACCAGGCCCGGGCGAACGCGGCCGCGGGCTCGGCCCGCGTGCTGGGCCCGACCTTCGAGCGCGGCGTCCGCCGCATCTACGACGAGCGCTTCCGCGCCGTCCTGCACGAGAAGTGGTGACCAGGTGACCGACACGACGACGACCCCGACGACGGCTGCGACCGCGCACCCCGCCCACGCGCCGTCAGGCGCACAGGTGGTCCTGCGCCACGGCGGGCACGAGGCGGTGGTGACCGAGGTGGGCGCCACGCTGCGCGCGTACACGGTCGACGGCCTCGACGTGGTCCAGCCCTACGACGAGAGCGAGATCGCACCGGCGAGCCACGGCGCGGTGCTCGCGCCCTGGCCGAACCGGCTGCGCGACGGCGCGTACACGTTCGACGGCACGGACCACCAGGTCCCCGTCAACGAGGTCGCCCGCATGACGGCGCTCCACGGGCTGGTGTGCTGGGTCCGCTTCGAGGTCTCCGCCCGGACGACCACCGAGGCCGAGGACGCGGTCGAGCTGACGCACCGGATCGTCCAGACCTCCGGGTACCCGTTCGACGTGGCGCTGACCGTCCGGTACGCGCTCACGGACGCGGGCCTGACCGTCACGACGACCGCCACGAACGACGGTGCGCACCGCGCGCCCTACGGCGTGGGCTTCCACCCGTGGCTCTCCACGCGCGGCGCAGCGGTCGACGACTGCACCCTGCGTCTCGACGCCGACACCCGGATCACCACCGACGACCGTCTCCTGCCGGTGGGCACCGAGCCCGTCGCGGGGCCCTACGACCACCGGGTCGCCCAGGCGCTCGCGGGCGCGACGCTCGACGACGCGTTCGTCGGCGTGCTGCGCGACGCGGACGGCCTCTCGTGGGCCGAGCTCGCCACGCCGGACGGCCGCACGACGCGTCTGTGGATGGACGAGACGTTCGGCTCGTGGCAGGTGTGCACGGGCGACTTCATCAACCCGCCGAGCATCCGCCGCAGCGCCGTGGCCGTCGAGCCGCAGACCTGCTACGCCGACGCGTTCCGGACGGGCGAGCTGCTGGTGACGCTCGAGCCGGGCGGCACGCACACCTCGCGCTGGGGCCTGACGCTCGCCTGACCGCGCCGGACGGGCGGCTCCCGGGCAACCGGCGGTCGGTACGTCACAATGAACGGGTGGTGGACGCGGACGGACGGAGCACGGTGCAACAGTCGAGCCAGAAGGGTCGGCCCGGCCAGCCCGGTGCCGTGCCCGCGGCGGCGTCCGGGGCGGGGGACGACCGGTCCGAGCTGCGGGTCTGCGTCGTCGGGGACGAGCTGGTCGCGGGCGCGGGCGACGCGCGGGGCCTGGGCTGGACGGGCCGCGTCGCGGCACGGACGCGGTTCGACGGCATCACCGTCCTGATGCCGCTGGCCATCCCCGGCGAGGGCTCGACGGCCTTGTCGCAGCGCTGGGACTCGGAGACCTCACGCCGCTTCTCTGCCGCGCCGGGCGCGGACAACCGCCTCGTCGTGGCGCTCGGCCGGCACGACGTCGACACCGACCTCTCGCTCGCGCGGAGCCGGCTCAACCTGGCGAACGTCCTCGACGTCGCGGAGCAGCGCCGCCTGCCGACGTTCGTCGTCGGGCCGCCGCCCGGTACCGCCGAGCAGAACGGGCGGCTCCAGGAGCTCTCCGAGGCCTACGCGGACGTCGCGAGCCGGCGCCGCGTGCCGTACGTCGACACGTTCGGGCCGCTCGTCGGGCACGAGCAGTGGCTCGGCGACCTCGCCACGGGCCCCACGGGGATGCCCGGGCAGGCCGGCTACGGCCTCATGGCGTGGCTCGTGCTGCACACGGGCTGGCACCAGTGGCTGGGCCTGCCCGACCCCGCCCTGTGAGCCGGACCGCGGCGCGGCGAGCGCGGGTGATCGCAGGCCCGTGAGCAGCGACGCGACCGCGAGCACGGCACCCCTCCCCTCGTCGCCGCAGTCGTGGACGGCGCCGCTCTAGCGCAGCGTGGCCCGGATGGCCGCGCGCGCGGAGTCGAGCACGGTCCGCGCGGTCTCGACGGTCACGCGCGTCACGGAGTCCACGGCGTCCGCGCGCCGCAGCTCGGCCCGGAGGTCGTCGCGGAACGCCTGGAGCATCGCGTCCACCTCGCGGCGCGCACGGTTGGACGCCGCCCGTGCCTGGCGGCCGCGGTCGCGCGCGTCGTACGCCGTCCCGCGGGGGCCCCGGCGGGCCTCCTGCCGTGCCTCCTGGGCGGCCAGGGCCAGCTCGGCGCGCAGCCCCTGCATAGAGCTGGCGACGTCGTCGCGCAGCGACTGGGCGCGCTCGCGCACCGTGTCGTCGATGCCCCGCTCGAGCCGGGCGACGTCGTCGGCGCGCCGGGCCAGCTCCCCGCGGCCTACGTCCGTCAGCTCGTACGGCGAGGTGCGGCCCGACGCCGTGCGCCGGACCAGACCTTCCTCCTCGAGCCGGGCCAGGCGAGGGTAGACGGTGCCGGCGCTCGGCCGGTACGTGCCGCCGAACCGGTCCGACAGTGCGGTGATGAGCTCGTAGCCGTGCCGCGGCCCGTCGGCGAGGAGCGCGAGCAGGTAGAGCCGCAGCTCGCCGTGCGCGAAGACGGAGACCATCAGGCGCCCTGCCCGTCGGACGAGGCGGGGACGGCCCCGGCCTCCCCCTCGGGCACGTGCCGCTCGAGGACCGTGAGGTCGCCCGAGACGACGCTCACGGTCACGGCGCCCAACGGTTCCGAGCCGGGTACCACGACGCCCTTGTGCCGCGGGTCGGTGTACGGGACGCCGTCGACCGTGACCCGCCCCGAGGCGGCGGCGAGCTTGAGCGTGAGGCGGTGGACCTCGGGCGCCCGCAGGACGACGTCGCCCGAGACCGCGGAGATCTTCGCCGTCCTCGGGGTGGCGGTGAGGTCGAGCGTGACGTCACCGGAGACGGTGCTCGCGGTGACCTGCGGGATGTCGCCCGCGAGGGTGACCGTGCCCGACACGGCCGACGACTCGACGTCGCCCGTGTGGTCCCGCACGACGAGCTCGCCCGAGACCGTGCTCGCCTTCAGCGCCCCGGTGCACTGGTCGACGACGACGGGGCCGCTGACCGTCGAGACCTTGGCGGTGCCGCGCAGGCCCGCGACGAGGCCGTCGGCCTTGACGACCGCGAGCTTGAGCGCGACGTCCGCGGGCACGGTGATCTGGACGTCCGCGGACTCGTCGGACCGGAAGAGCCGGAACTTCTCGGCGAAGCCCGCGAAGCTGACGTTCCGGTAGCCGACCTTGAGCGTCCGGCCGGAGACGTCGACCTCGAGCGGGCGGCCCGTGAGCGCGTGGACCTCCACGCGCGCACCCGGCCCGTCGCCGGCGACGATGTCCACCCGCCCGCGCACGAGCGTGACCTCGAGCGCGTCGAGCGCGTCGGTGATCTCGATCGTGGCAGGCTCGGCCACGGTCCAGTGCTGCCCCATCGGTGTCTCCGTCCGTCAGCGCCTCGCGACGCGATATATCTCGTCCTCCGGCCACACGATATATCGCGTCGGCGGACGGAGCAACCCCCACCGTGTGGGACCATGGAGGGCGAAACCCCCGAACCTCGAAGGAGACAGCCATGAGCAAGCGCGGGCGCAAGCGTCGCAGCCGCAAGGGCAACGCCGCCAACCACGGCCGTCGTCCCAACGCCTGAGCATCCCTCAGGCAGGGCACGGCACGAGGCCCCGGTCTCCTCACGGAGACCGGGGCCTCGTCATATCCGGTGGCACGCGCCGACGCGTCCGCGGCAGCATGACCGGATGGACGTCGTCGCGGAGCTCCGTGCCCGAGAAGTGATCTTCCACCGCTCGCCGCCAGGCTCAGGCCGGGCGGTCCTCGAGGCGATCGCCGCTCCCGACTACTGGGAGGTCGGCGCGTCCGGGGCCGTGTATGCGCGGAACGACGTCCTGGACGTCGTCGCCGCCCGCTACGCCGCCGGCGTCGGGCACGACGAGCCGTGGCACGTCCGGGACTTCGCGGTCCAGCGGCTGTCCGACGACACCTGGCTCGCGACGTACGGGCTCGACCAAGGAGACCGGATCACCCGGCGGGCGACCATCTGGACGCGGCACGGCGACGACTGGGTCGCCCGGTACCACCAGGGCACCCTCGTGCGCGACGTGAGTCCGGAGGTCATGCCCCCCGCGTGATCACCGCGGTCGCCGAGAACTGCGCGTACAGCCGGGCGCGCAGCGTCGCCGGGGCGCGGTCGGCGCACGACCGGCGCAGCAGCTGGCGCACCAGCTCGTCGAGGCTCAGCTCCGCCAGGCACGGCGAGCAGTGCGCGAGGTGCGCCCGCATCCGTGCGGCGTCGTCCTCGGTCATCTCCGAGTCCAGGTACTCCCACAGGTGCCCGACGACGTGGTCGCACTCCCCGCCCTCGCCCATGGCGTGCGGGATGGGCTCGATACCCTCGGCGTCCCCGCCGAGACCGGCCGCGGAGCGGTCGACGTCCATGTCGCCGCAGTCCCCGGCAGGAACGTTCCTGCTCACGACTGACCTCCCGTGCTCGTCCCCACGAGCCCTCGATCCTGTGCGTAGTCCGCCAGCAGCTCGCGCAGCTGACGGCGCCCCCGGTGCAGACGCGACATCACGGTGCCGATCGGCGTCCCCATGATCTCCGCGATCTCCTTGTACGGGAAGCCCTCGACGTCCGCGTAGTACACGGCCATGCGGCGGTCCTCCGGGAGCTGCTGCAGGGCAGCCTTGATGTCGGAGTCCGGCAGCCGGTCCAGCGCCTCGGCCTCGGCCGAGCGCAGCCCCTGCGACGTGTGCGACGCGGCGCGCGCGATCTGCCAGTCCTCGACGTCCTCCGCGTTCGACTGCAGCGGCTCGCGCTGCTTCTTGCGGTAGGAGTTGATGAAGGTGTTCGTAAGGATGCGGTACAGCCACGCCTTGAGGTTGGTCCCCGGCTTGTACTGGTGGAACGCCGCGTACGCCTTGGTGAACGTCTCCTGAACGAGGTCCTCGGCGTCGGCCGGGTTGCGCGTCATGCGGAGCGCGGCCGAGTAGAGCTGGTCGAGGTACGCCAGCGCGTCGCGCTCGAACCGCGCGGCGCGGGCCGCCTCGTCCTCGGTGGAGGGCGCGCGGTCGGTGTCGTCCGGGTCGACGTCGATCGTCGGGGCGGGCGAACCGGCGCCGTCGAGCGTGGCCGCCGGGTCCCGTGGGGTCTCAGTCATCGTCTCCGAGCCTAGTCCCCGAACCTGCGCTGGGCCCGAGGTCGCCGCGCGCCCCGCGGATCCCCGCGGGGCCAGACGCACCTCCGGCCATGCGACGGCCGTGCCGTCGCCGAACGGGCCCGGCCGCGACTCGGACCGGACCGCAGGACTCTGGAGCACACCGCACGTCACGGAAGGCAGAACGTCTCCCCGGGCACAGAACATTCCCGGACTCTGCCGCGGCGGGCGTCGCCCGGGGCCGACGTCCGCCCTGGCGCGGGGCAGACGGCGACCGGCGGGCCGCGCCGCGGGTGGCGGACGGCCCGACGGTGCGACAGTCTGGACGGATGCTGCTGCGACACCTCGCCCGCCCGCTGCTCGCCGTGCCGTTCGTGTACGACGGGGTGAGCGCCGCGCTCCGGCCCGCGCCGCACGTCGAGGTAGCCGAGGCCGCGCTCGACCAGGTCGGTGCCGTCGTGCCGGCCGTGCGCGAGGCGACCCGCGGCAGGGTCGCGCTGGTCGTCCGGGTGCACGGCGCACTGACGGCCGTGGCGGGCCTCTTCCTGGCTGCCCACAAGGCCCCGCGCACCGCTGCGCTGGCTCTCGCCGCGCTCACCGCACCGCTGGCTCTCGCGAGCCAGCCCGTGACGCGCGGCCCCGGCGCGCGTGACGAGCGGACCGGTCGGTTCGTCAAGGCGCTCGGCCTCACGGGCGCCGCGCTGCTCGCGGCCGCCGACACCGAGGGCAGGCCGGGAGTGCAGTGGCGCGTCAAGCACGCGCGGGACGAGCGGCACGCCCGCCACGCGGCCGTCGACGAGGCGGTGCGAGCGGCCACCGGCGACGACGCCTAGGGGCAGCTGGTTCGGGCGCGTGACGGCCGGCAGCGCGGACGTCAGGTAGCGGGAACGTCCCTTATCACGATTTGGCATCGGTTTCGTCCGGATGCCCCGTTTTCATCCGGTCATATCTGGACATATCGCCCCAACTTCTCGTTTGCGTGCGTTGCGGACCCCTGGGACCCGCGGCGACCCGCCCTCTCGCTCGCTTAGGCTGCGGTCGCCTGTCGACCGAAACTGAAGAAGCGAGCCCGCACCGATGACTGCTGCACGCAGGCGACTTGGCGTCGCCACCACCCTCGCCGCTCTGGCCCTCCTCGGGCTCTCCTCCGCGCCCGCCGCGCTGGCCTCCCCGACGATCGCGACCACGACCGTCGCCACCGGGGGCGGCCACGGCCAGGACACCTGCCCGCAGGACGACGGGTGGAAGAAGTTCGACGACCTGACCGGCCTCACGTACGTCGCGAAGGCCGACCCCGGCTACGTCATCGACGCGTACTGCGTGAAGTCCTCGACGACCGTGGCCTACGAGACCGTGTCGCCCGCCACCTCCGAGGTCACCGTCACGACGCCCTCGAAGAACAAGCAGGGCGTCCAGCAGAACATCAGCCACGTGACGATCCACGAGGTGAAGCAGGACGACTTCACGTGGGACTGGCCGTACGCCGCGCCCACGTGCAAGAAGGGCGTCACCGTCGACTACCCGGCCGACCTCCCGGCCGGCCAGGCGAACGACGTGAACGTCACGGTCACGAACCTCGAGACCGGCGAGCAGCGGACCTTCAACTTCCACAAGGACCAGGGCACCTGGACCGGCACGCAGCACTTCAACCCCGCCGACGCCGAGAACTGGCCCGGCTGGAAGCAGTACGCCTACACGTGGGTCCAGGTCGCCGGGACCAACTACCACTGGCAGGACCAGGTCGAGTGCGGGTGCCCGAACCCCGCCACCACGACGCCGGCCCCGACCACGACCACGACGCCGGCCGCCACCGAGGAGACCACTGCTCCGGCCGAGGACAGCACGGAGGAGACTCCCGCCGACACGCCGTCCGGCACGCCGGACGCCGACTCGACCACGCCGAGCGAAGCACCGACGCCGGACGAGTCCACGCCTGACGCGTCGCAGCTCTCGTCCGCCACCTCCCCCGCCGCGACGCCCGAGGCGACCACGGTCGTCCTCGCCGCCGGCGGCACCGCGACCCCGTCCGCCGACGCCGCGAGCTCGGCCGGCGACCTCGCGGAGACCGGCGCGAACGTCCTGCCGTACGTCATCGGGGCGGTGCTGCTCGTGGCCGCGGGCGCGACGCTGGTCGTCGTCCGCCGTCGCACGGCCTGAGCCTCGCTCGGCCCGCGGGCGCACCGGTCCGGTGCGCCCG
>NZ_JBHUWD010000044.1:0-32622 GCF_042670205.1 Luteimicrobium sp. NPDC057192
CGGGAGCGCGCGAGGAACGAGTGCGCGGATGGAAGACCGCGCGCACCCCTCCCGCCCCACCCGCCCCGACCCCGACCCAGACCCGACCCAGACCCGGACCCAGACCCGAACCCGCCGGACCACGAGCATCCCACCGACGTTTCAGCGCTGAGCGATCACACCCCGCCGCGACGGCCGTGAGACGCGAACCCCCCACTACGATCGTTCCAGGTGGTAGGCCCGCCGGCCCGCCGCGAGACGATCGAAAGGAACCGTGGTGGAAGTCACGATCGGTGTGAAGCACCTGCCCCGCGAGCTCGTCATCGACACGGACCTCTCGGCCGACGAGGTCGCCGCCGCGGTCGCGTCCGCGCTGAAGAGCGACGGCACGCTCGAGCTCAAGGACTTGCGTGGCCGCCAGTTCGTCGTGCCTGCCGCGTCGGTCGGCTATGTCGAGATCGGGACCGAGGAGACGCGTCGCGTCGGGTTCGGCACCCTCTGAGCCGCTCCTCGTGACGAAGGGCCCGGCCGCACGGCCGGGCCCTTCGTCGTCGCTGTGCGAGCCGATGCCCGCACGAGCGCTGGTCAGGCCGTCAGGCCCAGCCGCCGCATCCGCAGCGCGTGCCGCTCGGTGAGCTGCCGGAGCGCCCAGGCGTGCGTGTCGGCGTCCGACGACGGCGCCGCCGTCGCGCCGTCGTCGGCCTCCGCGGCGCGGGCGAGGGCGAGGAGGTGCACGAACGTCGTGCTGTCGGTGAGCAGGGACTGGGCGAGCCGGAGCGCCTCGCCCACGAGCCGGCGTCCCCAGAGCGCGAGCCGCGCGGACAGCACCCGGTCGGCTGCGGCGGCCTCGCCGAGCTGCTGGACGGCTTCCTCGTCGGCGACGCTCGCCTCCATGACCCCGAGGACGACGTCCCGGGAGACGGGGTCGAGCGCGGGGGCGCAGAGCCGGCAGAAGTCCTCGGCGACGGACCGTCCGACGTACTCGCGGAGCACCTCCTCCTCCCAGGTGCTGGCCTGGGTGCGGGCGTCGAAGTCCGCGAACGCGCCGTCGAACGGCGTCATCGCCACCACGGGCGAGCGCCCGAGCTCCCCGATCCGCTGGAGGACGCGTTCGCAGCGGGCGAGCGACGCCCCGGCGCGGCGGCTGTAGGCGAGCCGGCCCTCGACGTCGAGCGCGTCGGCGGCCTCGGCCGCGAACCGGGGTACGTCGTCGAGCTCGAACGCGGCGACGAGCCCGAGCAGCTCGACGACCTCGTCGAGGCTCGCTCCCCCGCCCTCCCGCGGACGAGGCGACGGGGACGCGGCGGGGGACGCGGAGCTCGTGACGGCCATCCCTCCAGGATAGGCAACGGTGCATCCGATACCATGGCCGGGTACCTCGGTTGCCCGGTCGTCCTGCAAGCCCTGGTTCGCGTCGACGCGCGAGCCTCACGCCCACGACGCCCCGGACCTGGTCCGGGTCGTCCCGCCACGACGGCGGCGCATCTTCACGATCGGCTGCCGGCCCTTGGCGCACGCGTCGCCCCGGACACCGCCGTCCCGCATCCCGGCCGCCCCTCACGGGCGCGAGCCCGGCGCGGGAGACCGGTCCGCGCGCAGCGGCGCCCCGACCCGAACACGAGGAACCGTGACCAGCACCACCGACGCGCCCACCACGGGCGCAGAGGACACCTCCCCCGCGGACACCGCGGCCCCGGAGGCACCCGTCCAGACCTTCGCCGACTTCGGCGTGCGCGACGCCATCGTGGACGCGCTCACCGACGCCGGGATCCTCCATCCCTTCCCCATCCAGGCGATGACGTTGCCCGTCGCGCTGTCGCGGCACGACATCATCGGCCAGGCCAAGACCGGTACGGGCAAGACGCTGGGCTTCGGCGTCCCGCTGCTCGAGCACGTCGTCGCGCCCGACGAGGACGGCTTCGACCGTCTCGACGCGCCCGGCAAGCCGCAGGCCCTCGTCGTCGTCCCGACCCGCGAGCTCGCGGTGCAGGTCGCCAACGACCTCGCCACCGCGTCGCGGCGCCGGAAGGTCCGCGTCGCCCAGATCTACGGCGGCCGCGCCTACGAGCCGCAGATCGCGCAGCTCACCGCGGGCGTCGAGGTCGTCGTCGGCACGCCGGGCCGGCTCATCGACCTCGCCAACCAGCACCACCTCGACCTGTCGCACGCGACGACCGTCGTGCTCGACGAGGCCGACGAGATGCTCGACCTGGGCTTCCTGCCCGACGTCGAGAAGCTCATCGCCGCGACCCCGCCGCGCCGTCACACGATGCTCTTCTCGGCGACCATGCCGGGCGCCGTCGTCGCGATGGCCCGCCGGTACATGACGCAGCCGACGCACATCCGGGCGAACGACCCGGACGACGGCGGCGCGACCGTCAAGAACATCAAGCAGGTCGTCTACCGCGCGCACGCGCTCGACAAGGTCGAGATGCTGGCCCGGATCCTGCAGGCCCGCGGACGCGGGCTCACCATCGTGTTCGCGCGCACCAAGCGCACGGCCGCGAAGGTCGCCGACGAGCTCGTCGAGCGCGGCTTCGCCGCCGCCGCGATCCACGGCGACCTGGGCCAGGGGTCGCGCGAGCAGGCGCTGCGCGCGTTCCGCTCGGGCAAGGTCGACGTGCTCGTCGCGACGGACGTCGCGGCCCGCGGCATCGACGTCGACGACGTCACCCACGTCGTCAACTACCAGTGCCCGGAGGACGAGAAGACGTACCTGCACCGCACCGGTCGCACGGGTCGCGCCGGGCACAAGGGCACCGCGGTGACGTTCGTCGACTGGGACGACGTGCCCCGCTGGGGCCTCATCGACCGGGCGCTCGAGCTCGGCATCCCCGAGCCCGTCGAGACGTACTCGTCGTCCTCGCACCTGTTCACCGACCTCGACATCCCCGAGGGCACCAAGGGCCGCCTGCCCAAGAGCCAGCAGGTCCGCGCCGGGCTCGACGCGGAGGTCCTCGAGGACCTCGGCGAGACCGGCAAGCGCACCTCGGGCCGCGGAGGCTCGTCGCAGGGCTCGGGCCCGCGCGGCTCCGGCTCGCACGGCTCCGGCCGGGGCCACGGTGAGTCCCGCGAGGGCTCGGGCGAGGGTCGGTCGCGCTCGCGTCGTCGTGGCGGCCGCGGCGGCTCGGGCTCGTCCGACGGCGCAGGCTCGCCGCGCACCGAGGGCGCGCCGTCCGCAGGGTCCGGCGAGGCGTCGTCGGCGAGCGGTCCGTCAGCGCGCAGCACGGAGTCCGGCGAGGGTGGGCGCCGTCGTCGGACGCGCCGTCGTCGCGGCGGCGCCGGTGCCGAGGGCGGCGCGCCCGCGGCTCCCACCGCCGACTGACCCGCTCCTCAGGAGCGTCCACGCAGCCCGTCCCGGTCACCGGGGCGGGCTGCGTCGTGTCCAGGGACGGCCTGAGTCGGGCCTGGGCCTGCGGCGAGCAGATGGCCGACCCAGGGCCGGTCGCGGCCGCCCCGTGCGGCCGGCGGTGCCTCGGCGACGGCCGGGCGAGTGCGACAATCCTCGCGAGCCGGCGTCGGCCGGCCCCGGCCGGACGTCCTCGGCGACCATCCGTCCGAGCCCCTTGGCACACCCTTCTGGGAGGCATCGATGCCCTCGACCCCGACGCTCTGGCGCCTGCACGGCGACGGCCGCCACGTGACGCCCGGGCAGGTGGTCTCGCCCGACGAGCGCCTGACGTGGCCGCGCACGGTCGGCCTGGGCCTGCAGCACGTGGTCGCGATGTTCGGCGCGACGTTCCTCGTGCCGCTGCTGACCCACTTCTCGCCCGCGACGACGCTGTTCTTCTCGGCGATCGGCACGGTGCTGTTCCTCGTCATCACGCGGAACCGGCTCCCCAGCTACCTGGGGTCGAGCTTCGCGTTCATCTCGCCGATCCTCGCCGCCACCGCGTCGGGCGGGAAGAACCTCGCCGTCGGCGGGATCCTCGTCACGGGCCTCGTGCTCGCCGCCGTCGGCTTCGTCGTGCACCGCGCGGGCGCCGGGTGGATCAACGCGCTCATGCCACCCGTCGTCACCGGCACGATCGTCGCGCTCATCGGCCTCAACCTCGCGCCCGCGGCGTGGAAGAACTACCAGTTCGCACCGTCGGCGGCGACCATCACGCTCGGCGTGATCCTGCTCGTCACGGTGTTCTTCAAGGGCATCCTCGGACGCCTGTCGATCCTGGTCGGCGTCGTCGTCGGCTACCTCGTGACGTGGCTCGGCGGGAACGTCATGGGCTGGAGCACGTTCGGCTCGCTCGACTTCGCGACGGTCGGCAAGGCGAAGTGGTTCGGCTTCCCCGAGTTCACGACGCCGCACTTCTCCTGGTCGCTGCTCGGGCTGTTCGTGCCCGTCGTCCTCGTCCTCATCGCCGAGAACGTCGGCCACGTGAAGTCGGTCGCCGCGATGACGGGCAAGGACCTCGACCCGCTCACGGGCCGGGCGCTCTTCGCGGACGGCGTCGCCACCACCCTCGCGGGCATCGGCGGCGGCTCCGGCACCACGACGTATGCCGAGAACATCGGCGTGATGGCGGCCACGCGCGTCTACTCGACGGCCGCCTACTGGGTCGCGGCAGCCGCGGCCTTCGTGCTCTCGATGTCGCCGAAGTTCGGCGCGCTCATCGCGACGATCCCCGGCGGGGTCCTCGGCGGCGCGACCACCATGCTCTACGGCATGATCGGCATCCTCGGCGCCCGCATCTGGGTGCAGAACAAGGTCGACTTCTCCGACCCCGTGCACCTCGCGAGCGCCGCCGTGCCGCTCGTGATCGCAATCGCCAACTTCCGCTGGAAGCTCGGGAACCTCGAGTTCACGGGCATCGCGCTGGGCGCCGGGGCCGCGCTCGTGATCTACCACGGCATGCGGTGGGTCGAGCGCTGGCGCGGGACCGGGCAGGAGCCCGCGAGCCCGGCGTCGGTGCCGGTCCCGGAGGAGCGCGCCGCCCGGTAGGCGGGCGGGGGCTTCGCGCTCGTCAGGCGACCGGCGCGACGCCCAGGTGCCGCGCGAAGAACCGGACCGCGCTGTCGATCTCGAACATCGGCACCCGGAAGTGGCCGCCGGGGTTCGCGTGAAGGGTCTTCTCGACGGAACCCAGGGCGTCGTACAGGGCCAGCACCGCGTCCCGCGGGTTGCCCTCGTCGTCCCACTGGAGCGCGAGCTCGACCGGCACGGTGATGCGGGACGCGGGCTCGAGGAGCCACTCGCTCCCGATCAGGCCCAGGACCGCAGCCGTGATCCGCGGCTCGGCCGGGACGAGCCGGAAGCCCATCTCGCCGCCTTGGGACAGTCCGTAGTAGCCGACGGGGCCGCCCGAGCCCACGACGTCGAGCTGCTGGAGCGCGTCGAGCGTGGTCGCCCAGTCGGGCACCAGCTCCTCGGCGACGACGTCGCACAGGGCGCGCCACTCCGGCCCGCGCGGCTCGCCCGCGGCCTCGCCGGCCTGGATCGTCGCGACCAGCCGGCGCACCTCGGGGTGCTCCGGCCGGTCCCCCGTCCCCGGCGCGTCGATCGCGGCGACCGCGTAGCCGCACTGCTGCACGAACGGGATCGCCCGGGAGGTGACCTCCCAGCCCTTCCGGTGCTGACCGCCGCCGTGCCCGACCAGCACCAGCGGACGCGGCCCGACGGCGTCGGCGGGGGTCCACAGCGCCCCCGGGATCTCTCCGAGCATGAAGAGCTGCTCGCGGACGCCGTCGGCCACGGTCTCGTCGGTGATACGCATGCGCCCAGCGCACCAGTGCGGACGACCCGGTCACAAGGGATTAACCGCGCGCCCCGGCCGGGGCAGCGACAGCGGTCAGGACGCGGCGCGGATCTGCGCCGGTCCCGGGGGCTCGCGGCGCGGGTCGCTCGCGCCCTCGGGCGCGTCGTCGGGCCCGGCGATGACCTCGTCCCGGATGCGCTCCATCGTCTGGTCGAGGGTCATCGCGACGTCGGCCGCGAGCTTGAGCGCGTCCGTGATGTGGTGCGGCACCTCGCGGTCGTACTTGTAGTAGATCTTGTGCTCGAGGCTCGCCCAGAAGTCCATCGCGATGGTCCGGAGCTGGATCTCGACGATCACGTCCTCGACCCGGTCGGACAGGAACACGGGGACCCGCACGATGAGGTGCAGGCTCTGGTAGCCGTTGGGCTTGGGGTGCGCGATGTAGTCGCGCGCCTCGATGACCTCGAGGTCGCGCTGCGCCACGAGCATGTCGCGGACCCGGTAGATGTCGGTGACGAAGCTGCACGTGATCCGGACGCCCGCGATGTCGAACATGTGCTCGCGGATCGCGTCGGGCGTGAGCGCGATGCCCTTGCGGCGCGCCTTGGACACGATCGAGTCGACAGACTTGAGCCGCGACGCGACGTGCTCGATCGGGTTGTCGTCGTGGAAGTGCTTGAGCTCGTCGCGCAGCACCCCGACCTTGGTCATCACCTCGTCTATGCCGAACTTGTACGTCATCATGAGGCGACGGACGTCCTTGGCCGTGGCGGGGCTGAGGGACGGTGCGTGTTCGGTCGGACGCGGGCTCACGTTCCTTACGGTACGCGGACGAACCTGAGCGCTCCCTGAGGACCAGGTCCGGTGGACCTGCGAGGCTGGGGAGGTCGTCGCCGGCGGCGTGTCCGACCCGTCCACCCGAGGAGAACCCGTGCCCGAGTCCCAGCAGCTCCAGATCGACGTGCCGGACGAGGTCGAGGTGGGCCTGCCTGCCGACTTCGCGTCGCTGTGGCACACGCCCGCGACCTTCGTCATCGACTTCGTCGCGCTCAAGCACCCGCCGCAGCCCGCGGTCGACGAGGTGACCGGCGAGGCGCACCCGCTCGTGTCGGGGCGGGTCGTGACCCGCGTCCGCATCCCTCCGGAGCAGGTCTTCGAGCTCGCGAAGGCGCTCACGACCCAGCTCGACGCATGGGAACGCGAGACGGGGCGCCGGGCCGACGGGAGCGCGACGGGTTCGTCCCCGTCCTAGCGGCCGCGCGGCCGCGTGCGGTCAGCGCGCCCGGAAGTCCCGGACCGCCTCGTACGCGGCGGCGTTCGCGTCGCCCGACGACGGCGCGTCCGGCGTGGGTGACGACGCCGCGGCGGTACGCGCCGCCACGGGCTCGGCGACAGAGGGCTCGGCGACAGTGGGCTCGCCGGTCGCGGCGGCCGGCCGCGCCGGGCGAGCCCGACGCAGGCGCCGGGTCAGCAGGCCGACGAACCAGCAGACCGCGAGCAGCGCCACGCCGACCGCGGCGCCCGTCCAGCCGCGGCCGTAGCCCCACGCGCACGTCGCCGCCGTGCAGCCCGGCGCACGCGGGTACTCGCCAAAGACCGAGCCGAGCAGCGCGGACATGATCGCCGAGGTCAGCACGAAGTAGCCCGCCAGCCCGAGCAGCGCGGAGACGGCGCCGAGCACGCCCCACCGCGCCTGGAGCATCACGGCGCCCGCAATCAGCGCGAGGAAGCCCAGCACGGTGATCATCGGCAGCACCATGAGCACGTCCGACCAGTCGAGGTCGGCGCGCAGCTCGGCGACGACGAGGCCGACCGCCGCAGCGAGCACGAGCACGCCCGCCAGCACCGCAGCCGGTCCCGTGCCGCGCAGGTCCTTGCCGTCCCGGCGTCGTCGGGCCGCCGACCGCAGGCGCGGGACCACGATCCCGAGCGCGAGGAGCAGCGTGGCGGCCGCAGCGATCGCGTCGAGGGGCGCGTCCCCGGTCGGTTCGGCGTCCCCGTAGCCGTCGGGTCGCGTCGTCTGCGTGAGGTCGGCCCCTTCGAGGTCCGTGCCGGTGAGGCTCGCCCCCGTGAGGTCCGCCTGGCTGAGGTCGGCTCCGGCGAGGTCGGCGTGGTCGAGCACGGCACCCCGGAGGTGCGCCTGGCCGAGCTCCGCGCCGGCGGCCTTCGCCCCCGTCAGGTCCGCCGCCCGGAGGTCCGCCTGCCCGAGCCTCGTCCCGCG
Source organism: Luteimicrobium sp. NPDC057192 (assembly GCF_042670205.1). Classification (NCBI taxonomy): domain Bacteria; kingdom Bacillati; phylum Actinomycetota; class Actinomycetes; order Micrococcales; genus Luteimicrobium; species Luteimicrobium sp. NPDC057192. Next base: position 7,894 of record NZ_JBHUWD010000044.1, read on the forward strand.
CAGGTCCGCGCCGGCCAGCCGTGCGCCGCGGAGGTCAGCCTGCGTGAGGTCGAGGCCGGCCAGGTGCGCTCCCCGCAGGTCGGCGCAGCGGAAGTCGTGCCCGTCGGCCTCCGTCTGCGTGAGCGTCCTGCCCCGCAGCGCCTCGCCCTTCACCGTCGCGCACACCGCGGCGCGCCCGTCGGACGCCGTCGACGTCGGCGCGAGCTCCGGCACGGCGGCCGACGCCGGCGCCCACGCTCCCGACCCCAGGACGACGAGCGTCACCAGCGCGAGAAGGACCCCCAGCGCGGACGACGGTCCGGCGGGCAGGCGTCGGGTCGGCAGGGCGCGGTGGGGCACGGACGGGTCCTCACGGGTCGGGCGACGGCGTCGGGCGGGAAGGACGGAACGGGCGGGCGACGGGTCGCACCTGGGCGACGGACCGGGGCGGCGGTCAGGCTGCCTTGACGAACGCGGTCACGGCGTCGGCGATCATCTGGACGGCGATCGCGGCAAGCAGCAGACCGGCGATCCGCGTCACGAGGGTCGTGCCCGACTCGCCGAGCACCCGGTGGATGACGTTCGCGAAGCGCATGGCCAGCCACAGGCAGATGCAGACCGCCACGAGTCCGGAGAAGATCGCGACGTAGTCGGCGGCGCCGTCGGCGTTCTGGACGAACACCATGATCGAGACGATCGCGCCGGGCCCCGCGAGCAGAGGTGTGCCGAGCGGCACGAGCGCGACGTTGCCGCCCCGTGCGTTCGGCTCGGGGTTCTCGGCCTTGCCGGTGAGCAGCTCCATCGCGACGAGCAGCAGCAGCAGGCCGCCGGACGCCTCCAGCGCGGGCAGCGAGACGTGCAGGTAGTTGAGGATCGACTGGCCGAACAGCGCGAACGCGACGATCACGCCGAACGCGACGAGGACCGCGGTGAACGCCGCCGCCTTGCGCTGCTTGGCGGCCATCGAGCTGGTCAGGGCCAGGAAGATCGGCACCGTGCCGGGCGGGTCCATGATGACGAACAACGTCACGAAGACCCCCACGAACAGGCGCGGGTCGAGCACGGCGTCCATCAGCGGCTCACGTCCTGATCACGGTCAGCGTCCCCATGTCCTCGATCCTCTCCAGCACTTCTGGTGCCGTGGTGTTCTCCGCGAGCCGGTTGGGTTTACCGGCCCCGTGGTAGTCGCTCGATCCGGTCACGAAGAGACCGAGGCGCGCGGCGAGCCCCACCAGGTGGTCGACCTGGTCCGGGGTGTGGTCACGGTGGTAGGCCTCGAGGCCGGCGAGGCCCGCGTCGGCGAGCTCCTCGATCACGGCGTCGGGCACGGTGCGGCCGCGCGCCGACGCGGCCGGGTGCGCGAACACGGGCACCCCGCCCGCCTCGCGCACGCGGCGCACGGTCGGCGCCGCGCGCGGCGCGTAGTGCGGCACGTAGTAGGGGCTGCCGGCGTGCAGGACGGTCTCGAAGGCAGCCGAGCGGTTCGGCACGACGCCGAGCCGGACGAGCGCGTCGGCGAGGTGCGGCCGGCCGACCGTCGCGCCGGGGTCGGTGTGCGCGGCGATCTCGTCCCAGTCCACGGGGTAGTCCCGCGCGAGCAGGTCGACCATGGCGCGGGCGCGGTCGAGCCGGGCCGTGCGCACGCGCTCGCACTCGTCGGCGAGCGGCGCGTACGACGGGTCGTGGAGGTAGCTGAGGACGTGCACCGACACGTACCGGTCTCGGCCGTCGACGTCGAACACGGCCTGCGCGGACAGCTCCGCGCCGCGCACGAGGGCGACGCCGCATCCGAGCGCCGCGTCCGTGGCGTCGGGCCATCCGGCGACGGTGTCGTGGTCGGTCAGCGCGAGGACGTCGAGCCCGGCCGCCGCGGCGTCGGCCACCACCTGCCCCGGTACGTCCGTGCCGTCGGACGCCGTCGAGTGCGTGTGGAGGTCGATGAGCACCGCCCCAGGATATCGAGGCGCGCACAGGACGTCCGCAACTGCTCCGCGCTCCTCCCCCACGCGCGGCCGCGGCCGCCCAGGTTGCGGTGCCACGATGGAGGACCACCCGAGAACGTGAGGCCCCCCGTTGGACCCGAGCACCACCGCACGCCCCGGCGACGACGCCAAGCGTCATCCGTCCGTCGTCTTCGTCCACGGCATGCGCACGTCCGGCGCGATCTGGGACGCCCAGCTCGAGGCCACCCGCGGTGCCGGGTACCGGGCGGCCGCGATCGACCTGCCGGGGCACGGGGCGCGTCGGCACGAGCGCTTCAGCCTCGAGGGCGCGTACGAGGCGATCGACGAGGCCGCCCACGACCTGGGCGGCGGTGACCCCACGACGCCGCTGGCGCTCGTCGGGCTGTCGCTCGGCGGGTACACCTCGCTCGCGTACGCGGCGGACCGGCGGGACCGCCCGGGCGTCCGGCTCGCGGGCGTCGTCGCGGCCTCGTGCAGCACGGACACGCGCGGGCTCCCGCTGCGGACGTTCACGGGGGCGCTGCGCGGCTCGCTGGCCGCCGGCCGGGTGACGCGCGAGCTCGCGGCTCGCGCCGGGGCGCGCGCCTCCCGTCTGCTCGTCCCGGACACGCTGCGCCGGGCGGAGCCCGCCACGCCGCCGGTCCCGACGCTGCCGGGCCGCCCGTCCGGCGCGGCCGCCGTCTTCACGCCCGGCTGGGACCTCGTCGCGGACGCGCTCGCATACCTCGCCGAGCGATCGTCGGTGCAGAACCTGCGCGGTGGCGGGGTGCCGGTCTGGCTCGTCAACGGCGCGCGCGACCAGCTCCGCATGCACGAGCGCCGGCACGTGCGCGCCGTCCCGGGCACCCACCTCGTCGTGGTGCCGGGCGCCGGGCACGACGTGAGCCTCGAGGCCCCGGCGGCGTTCAACGAGGCCGTGCTCGACGCGCTGGCCGCTTTCCGCCGCACACGCCCCTGAGGGACGCCCCGGGCGCGGTGCGACACTGAACGCATGACGACGAGCTCCGCTTCCGAGCACCCCCCGACCACCGAGCAGGCCACCACCGACGGCCAGCCCGTCGAGGCCCGCAACGAGAACCGGTCGCAGCGGCCGCAGTCGGAGGCGTTCCGGTCCTTCATCACGAGCGGCTGGGGACCCCGCGCCGCGACCGGCACGACGCGTGCCCCGTCCGCGGACTACGCGGCCGTGCGCCGCGCGCGCCTGTCGGCCCGGTTCCCCGGCGCCCGCCTCGTGATCCCCGCGGGCGGCCTGAAGACCCGCTCGAACGACACGGACTACCGCTTCCGCGCGCACTCCGCGTTCGCGCACCTCACGGGCACCGGGACCGAGCTCGAGCCGGACTCGGTGCTCGTCCTGCACCCCGTGTCCGAGCCCGACGGCGCCGGCGGCACCACCGAGGGCCACGAGGCCGTCCTGTACGTCCGGCCGCTCGCGGGCCGCGACACCGAGGAGTTCTACGCCGACTCGCGCTACGGCGAGTTCTGGGTGGGCGCGCGGCCCAGCCTCGACGACGTGGAGGAGCTCACGGGGATCCGCGCCGAGCACGTCGACGGTCTGCGCGACGCGCTGGCCAAGGACGTCGGTACGGGCGGCGTCCAGGTGCTCGTCGTGACGGACGCCGACGAGGCCGTCGAGGACCTCGTGGACGAGGTCCGTGCCTCCGAGGGCGTCGTGGAGGAGTCCGCGGCGAAGAAGGAGCAGCACACCGACGAGGCGCTCGTCGAGGCCGTCTCCGAGCTGCGGCTCGTGAAGGACGAGCACGAGGTCCAGCAGATGCGCGACGCCGTCGACGCGACGATCGACGGGTTCGAGCAGGTCGTGCGCGAGCTGTCCGCCGCGGCCGCGCACCCGCGCGGCGAGCGCGTCGTCGAGACCACGTTCGACGCGCACGCGCGACTGGCCGGCAACGCAGTGGGCTACGAGACGATCGCGGCCTCAGGCGAGCACGCGACGACGCTGCACTGGATCACCAACGACGGCCAGGTCCGCGACGGCGACCTGCTCCTGCTCGACGCAGGCGTCGAGGTCGAGTCGCTCTACACCGCCGACGTCACCCGTACCCTGCCCGTCGACGGCACGTTCACCGAAGTCCAGCGTCGCGTGTACCAGGCGGTGCTCGACGCCGCCGACGCCGCCTTCGCCGTCGCGATCCCTGGCGCGCGGTTCCGCGACGTGCACGCGGCCGCGATGGAGGTCATCGCCGCGCGCCTCGAGGAGTGGGGCCTCCTGCCGGACGGCGTGAGCGCGGCCGACTCGCTCGCCCCCGAGGGCCAGTACCACCGGCGCTGGATGGTCCACGGGACCAGCCACCACCTGGGCATCGACGTGCACGACTGCGCGCAGGCCCGCCGCGAGCTCTACCTCGACGGCGTCCTCGAGCCGGGCATGGTCTTCACGATCGAGCCGGGCCTGTACTTCAAGGCGGACGACCTCACCGTTCCCGAGGAGTACCGCGGCATCGGCGTGCGCATCGAGGACGACGTGCTGGTCACCGCCGACGGCAACGAGAACCTGTCCGCCGCGCTCCCCCGCCGCCCCGACGACGTCGAGGCGTGGATGGCCGACCTGCGCTGACCCACCCCCTCGCGAAGTACCCCGGCATCCCGTCTACCTCGCGAAGTACCCCGGCATCCCGTCTACTTCGCGGGGTCGTCCGTGCCCGACGACGTTCCCTCCTCACGCTCCGAGCCCGCCTCAGGCTCGGGCCGGGCGGGCGTCGGGGGCTGGTCCTGCGAGGTCGCGCCGTCGGCCGACTCGGGGGCTGCGGGCCCGGCCGGCGACTGCTGCGCGGGCTGGACCGGGGCCGCCGGCTCGGGCTGCGCCGGCGTCGTCGGCTGCTCGGGGAGCGTCGGCTGCTGGGGAGCAGGGGACTGCGCGGGCGCGGCGGCCTGCTGCGCCTGCGGCGCCGCCGGCTCAGGGGCCGACTGCGCCGCGGGCGGGGCGACGTCTTCGAGCCGGCGACCGTAGCGGGGCTCCCCGGTCGGCGTCTGGAACCGGGGCGAGACGGGCGTCGGCGTCGGGGCGGGCTGCGCAGGCGGCTGGTGCGCGGGCGCCCCCGGCGTCGGCGTCGGGCTCGGCGGCACGGTCCAGCCGGACGCGCCGGGCGTCGTCGGCGGCTGCGCGGGGCGGGGCGCTGCGGGCCCTGCGGGACGAGCGGCGCCGGGCTGCCCGAGCCCCAGCTCGCTGAGGACCTGCCGGGCCTCGCCCGCGCGCTCGGCGACGCACAGGATCGCGTACGACGTCGCGACGATCTGCGACTGCGACGTGAAGTCCCGCTGGTTGCCCGTCAGGGCGTACGAGATGAGGCCGAACAGCACGCCGAACGCGGCGCCGATGCCGATCGCGGCGACGATGGTCGCGGCCGCGTTGCCGCCGCCGAACAGCGACAGCAGCAGGCCGACGAACAGGCCGAACCATGCGCCCGACGCGAGCCCCGCGACGGCGACGCGCGAGTAGGTCAGCCGGCCGGTGATGCGCTCGACGGCCTGCAGCCCCTCGCCGACGATCGTGACGTTCTCGACCGCGAAGTGCTTGTCGGACAGGAAGTCGACCGCCTTCTGCGCCTCGAGGTACGTGGGGTAGCGAGCGATCTCCACCCCGGTCGGCGGGGTCGGGACGCGGGGCACGGCGTTCGCGCGCGGCATGGACATGGCACCCAGTCTGTCCCAGATTCGTCCGCCGTGCCGAGGTCCCGCGGCGCGCCGCGCGGGCGATTCTCCGACGGAACCGTCAGACCCGCACGCCGAGGTCGGTGGGGACGGCCCGGCCGGACGCCTGCCACGCGAGCAGCGCGGCCCCGAACGTCCCCGCCTCGGCACCGAGCCGGGCTGCCCGGAGCTGCGGCTCGGGGTGCACGGTGAGGCGCCCGCGGACCGCCGTGCCGAGGGGATCGAGCAGCGCGCCGCCCGCCTTGACGAGCCCGCCACCGACGACCACGGTGCGCAGGCCGAGCGTCCTGACCAGGCCCGAGACCAGCTCGGCGAGGCCCTCGACCCCCCGCTGCCACACCTCGGCCGCGACGGCGTCGCCCGTCCGGGCGCGCTGCAGGACCTCGCGCGCGCCGTCGACGACGACCCCGGTGCGCGTCGCGTACTGCCGCGCGATGCCGGCCGCGGACGCGTACGTCTCGACGCAGCCGCGGCCGCCGCACGCGCACAGGTCGCCCGTCGTCGAGCCGCCGTGGCCGATCTCGCCGGCCCAGCCGCCGCCGGGGTAGACGCGGTCGCCCAGCACGAGCGCCGCGGCGATCCCCGTGCCGACCGAGAGGAACGCGTGGTCGCCCGCGCCCTGCCCCGCGCCGAGACGCCACTCGGCCAGCCCCGCGGCCCGCGCGTCGTGCCCGAACCCGACGGGGACGCCCGTGGCCTCCTCGACGAGCGCACGCAGCGGCAGCCCCCGCCAGCCCAGGTTCTCCGCCCCCAGCACGACGCCCGCGTCCTCGTCCACGACGCCGGGCGTGACGACGCCGACCGCCGCGACGTGCTGCTCGCCCGGCACGGCCGCCCACAGCTCGCGGACGACACCCAGCACGGCCTGCGTGGCGCCGTCGGAGTCGCTGGGCCCGCCGCCCGTCGGGGCCGTCCGGCGCGTCACGATGCCGCTCGCGTCGACGACGGCGCCCTTGACGGTCGTGCCGCCGACGTCGAGCGCGAGGACGACGGGCTCGGTGGCGCGGCACGCACCGGGGCGCGCTGCAGGGACGTCGGCGGGGACGTGGGGCACGGTGGACCGTCCGGTGGTGGGCAGGGATCGGGGGGGGGAGCCGAGGCTCGGGCGGCTCCCGACGCTGCGAACCGGGCCCCAGGTTACCGCCGGGTCCCCGGTTCGCGCTGTGCGCGCCCGCCCGGCCCGGACGCCTCCCCACCCCTAGGCTGGGGGCGTGAGCGCCGCCACCAGGGTCTACGTCGCCCGGCTCGCCGGCACCGCCGTCTTCGACCCGAACGGCGACCAGGTGGGTCGGGTGCGCGACGTCGTCGTCCTCCTGCGCGCGCAGCGTGCGCCACGCGCGGTCGGTCTGGTCGTCGAGGTGCCGGGCAGGCGGAGGGTGTTCCTGCCGCTGACCCGCGTCACCAGCATCGACGCCGGCCAGATCATCTCGACGGGCCTCGTGAACATGCGCCGGTTCGAGCAGCGCCCCCACGAGACGCTCGCGATCGGCGAGCTGCTCGACCGCCGCGTGCAGCTCGCGGACGGCTCGGGCGAGGCCACGGTCGAGGACCTGTCGGTCGCCCAGCAGCGCAGCGGCGACTGGGAGGTCGACAAGCTCTTCGTCCGCCGGACCGTCACCCACCGCGGCCCGCTGGGCATCCGCCGGCGCGGGGAGACCCAGGTCGTCGACGTCGGCGCCGTCACCGGGCTCGCGGGCACCGGGAGCGCGCAGGCGGCGACGCTCCTGCTCGCCGCGTACGACGAGCTCAAGGCGGCGGACCTCGCGGACGTCCTGCACGACATGGGCGACACCCGGCGGCTCGAGGTCGCGACGGCGCTCGACAACGAGCGCCTCGCCGACGTCCTCGAGGAGCTGCCCGAGGACGACCAGGTCGCGATCCTCCAGAGCCTCGAGACGGACCGCGCGGCCGACGTCCTCGAGGCCATGCAGCCCGACGACGCCGCCGACCTGCTCGGCGAGCTCCCCGACGACCAGGCCGCCGAGCTCCTCGAGCTCATGGAGCCCGAGGAGGCGAAGGACGTCCGACGCCTGCTCGCCTACGAGGACGACACGGCCGGCGGCCTCATGACCACGGAGCCCGTGATCCTGGGCCCGGAGACGCCGATCGCGCTCGCGCTCGCGCACGTGCGCCGCAAGGACCTGCCGCCCGCGCTCGCGTCGATGGTCTTCGTGGTGCGGTCGCCCGTCGAGACCCCGACCGGACGGTTCCTCGGGGTCGTGCACTTCCAGGCGATGCTCCGTGAGCCCCCGCACCAGTCGGTCGGCTCGATCCTCGACACCGACATCGAACCCGTGGGTCCGGACGCCTCGCTCGCCCGGGTCACGCGGCTCCTCGCGACGTACAACCTGCTCGCGGTGCCCGTCGTCGACCCGGAGCGCCGGCTGCTGGGCGCGGTCAGCGTCGACGACGTCCTCGACCACATGCTGCCCGAGGACTGGCGCGAGACCGACGACGACGACTCCGACGGCACCGCCCCGGCCGGACCTGCGGTGCGCCCGGCCGCTCCCGGCGCCCCGGTGCGGAGGGCGAGCCGTGGCTGAGCGGGCTCGTCTCGACCTGCCCAAGGAGCAGCGCCGCGGCATCCTGCCCCGCATCGAGGTCGAGGACGACGCCGTCGGGCGGATCAGCGAGGGGATCGCCCGGTTCCTGGGGACGCCGCGCTTCATCGTGTACCTCACGGCGTTCTGCGCGGTCTGGCTCGTCTGGAACGTCTGGGGTCCTGAGAGCCTCCACTTCGACTCGGCGTCGAACGGCTTCACGGCGCTGACGCTCGTGCTGTCGCTGCAGGCGTCGTACGCAGCGCCCCTCATCCTGCTCGCGCAGAACCGGCAGACCGACCGCGACCGTGTGAGCTCCGAGCAGGACCGCCAGCAGGCCGCCCGGAACCTCGCCGACACCGAGTACCTGGCGCGCGAGATGGCGGCCCTGCGGCTCGCGCTGGGCGAGACCGCGACGCGCGACTTCGTGCGCGGCGAGCTGCGCAACCTCCTCGAAGAGCTCTCGGCGCGCGACGGGGCCGACGACGACGAGCCCCCCGCGAAGAGCTCGACCTGACGACCTCCCCCGGGCCGGTGGCCGCGCCCTCCCCGTGCCCCACCGAGCCCGGGCCGGACCGAGGGGCCCGCTCAGGCCACGAGCTCGGTCAGCAGGCACGCGTCCCGGACGGGGCCGGCGTCGGGCCGGTGCTCCCAGCGCTCGCTGCGGCTGACCCGCAGGCCGGCGCGGTCCGCGAGCGCCGCGAGCAGCGCGGGCGAGCCGACCCGCGCGTGCGGGTCACCGGGGTCGCGGAGGGCGTCGCCCGAGGCGTCGGTGGCGAACGTCGCCAGCACGACGCGGCCGTCCGGGACGAGCACGCGGCGCCACTCCGTGAGCGCGGCCACCGGGTCGGACATCAGGTGCAGGCCGGTGACGCACGTGACCAGGTCGAACGCGCCGTCGGAGAACGGGAGCGCCTGAGCGTCGCCCTGGGTCCATGCGACGCCCGGCAGGTGGGTCCGGGCGACGGCGAGCATGCCGGCGGACGCGTCGAGACCGGCGGCCGGGCTCGGTCCGGCGGGCTGCGGGGTCCCACCCGACGACGTGGCGCCCGGCAGCAGCCCGAGCGCCGCGAGCGCGCGCAGCACCAGCCCGGTGCCGGTGGCGACGTCGAGCACGCGGCCGAGGCCGCGAGCGTCGTCGTCGCCCCGCTGCCCCCCGAGGGCGCGCTCGCGCGCGGCGAACCGGGCGGCGGCGTCCGCGAGCGCGACGTGCAGGACGCTGTCGTCGTAGCGCGGGGCGCGCGCGTCGAACCGGGCCGCGATGGTGTCGAGCGTCTCCATCCGAGCAGGCTAGCGACGGCCGCCGGATCCGTACGATGGAGGCGTGTCCGAACCTGTCGAGCCGACCCCCACCGGGGATGCTGCCACCGTGCCCGGCGCGGCCCCCGCGTCCCCGCTCCTCGACGCGGTCCGCGTGGCGCTGCGCGCCGTCATCGACCCCGAGATCCGGCGTCCCATCGTCGACCTCGGCATGGTCCGCTCGGTCGCGGTGCACCCGGGCGAGGCGCCGGACGGCCGGGCGCGCGCCGTCGTCGGGGTGGACCTGACCACGCCCGCCTGCCCGCTGCGCGGCACGCTCGTGCGCGACGTCACGGCGGCAGCCCTGACGGTCGACGGCGTGGGCGACGTGAGCGTCGAGCTCGGCGCGATGGACGCCGAGCAGCGGCTCGCGCTGCGCGCGCAGCTCCGTGGCGGCGACGGCACGCCCCGGATCCCGTTCGCCGAGCCCGGCTCGCTGACCAAGGTGTTCGCGGTGGCGTCGGGCAAGGGCGGGGTCGGCAAGTCGTCGGTCACCGCGAACCTCGCGGCCGCCATGGCCGCGGACGGGCTGCGGGTGGGCGTGCTCGACGCCGACATCCACGGGTTCTCGATCCCCCGCATGCTCGGCGTGACGTCGAAGCCGACGCGCGTCGACGACATGCTGCTCCCGCCCATCGCGCACGAGGTGAAGGTCGTGTCGATCGGGATGTTCGCACCGGTCGGCAAGGCCGTCGTCTGGCGGGGGCCAATGCTGCACCGGGCCGTCGAGCAGTTCCTGTCGGACGTGTTCTGGGGCGACCTCGACGTGCTGCTCCTCGACCTGCCGCCCGGGACCGGCGACGTCGCGATCTCGGTCGCGCAGCTGCTGCCGGGCTCGCAGATCGTCGTCGTGACGACGCCGCAGCTCGCCGCCGCGGAGGTCGCCGAGCGCGCCGGGCTCGTCGCGGCCCAGACGGAGCAAGACGTCGTCGGTGTCGTCGAGAACATGGCGTGGCTGGACCAGCCGGACGGGACACGGCTCGAGCTGTTCGGGTCGGGCGGCGGCGACGCCGTGGCCGCCGGGCTCGCGCAGACCCTGGGTCACGACGTGCCCGTGCTGGGCCGCGTGCCGCTCGACGTGCGCCTGCGCGAGGGCGGCGACGCCGGCGTGCCCGTGGTCGTCGCCGAGCCGGACTCGCCCGCGGCCCTCGCGCTGCGGGACGTCGCGCGTTCCCTGACCGCTCGTCCCCGCGGGCTCGCGGGGCGCTCACTGGGGCTCTCGCCGGTCTGACCGCGGCCGCGGCCCTACCGGGCGGCCGCCACGAGCGCCGAGACGTCCGTCTCGACGGTGAACTCGTGGACCATCCGCCACTCGCCGTCGGCGAGGCGCCAGACGAACTCGTACAGCAGGGGCTTGCCGTCCTTGACCCGGCGCAGGGCGACGGAGCCGTGGTCGCCGTAGCGGACGGCCGCGAGGTACTCGACGTCGTCGACGGGCGGCATCGCGTGGCCCGCGGCAGCGATCTGGCGGAGGCGCGCGAGCAGGGGCTCGCGCGGGATCTCGACCGACCGACCCTCGAGGTCTACCCGGACCCCGACATACTCGGGCGCGTAGATCCGCGCCATCTCGTCGACGTCCATGCGCAGGCCGGCGTCGAAGTACCGGCGCATCTGTCCGAGGAGCTCGTCGTCCATGCCGCGAATGTAACACCGCTATATGTAGCGCTGCTAGAGGCGCTGCGGGTGACGTCGTCGTACGGTGGCGGGGTGGCAGCACTCACCCGCGGTGACGTCGTCGACGCCGCGCGCGACCTGCTGCGCGCCGAGGGCCTCGGCGCCGTCACCGTCCGGCGGCTGCAGCGCGAGCTGGGCGTGACTGCACCCTCGATCTACTGGCGCTTCGCCGACAAGGGCGCGCTGCTCGGCGCGCTCGCCGACGCCGTCCTGCGCGAGGAGTTCGGCGACGAGCCGCTCGTGCCCGAGCAGCCGTGGGCACCCTGGTACCGCGAGGTCCTCGTCCGGCTCAGGCGCGCGATGCTCGCCTACCCCGACGGCGCGCGCCTCGTCACCGGTGCACGGCTCGACCACGCGCCCACGGTCGCGCAGCTGTCCGAGGCGGCACTGGCCGGCGCACTCGCGGAAGGCCGCGACCTCCGCTCGAGCAGCCTCCTCGTCTACACGGCGCTGCACTTCACCTACGGGCACGTGATCGAGGAGCAGGAGCCGCCCGCCCTGAGCGCGGACGAGCTCGCGGCGGCGCTCGCACCCTACCCGTCGATCCGTCGCGCCGTGGCCCAGCAGCACACCGAGGGCTTCGATGCCGACGACGGCTTCGTCGCGAGCCTCGACCTCATCCTGCGCGACACGTCGACCTGATCCTTCGGGGCTGCTGCCCGCCCCGAGCCGGCGCAGCGACGGCCATGTTGTGTTCTGTGCGGTCATGTTGGAAACTGTGGGCATGCTCGCGACCGTTCGTCAGGACCGCATCCTCGCCGCGCTCGCCGCGCGCGGGTCGGTCCGCATCACCGACCTCGCCGCCGAGCTCGACGTCTCCGACATGACGGTCCGCCGGGACCTGTCGGAGCTGGCGGGCCGGGGCCTCCTGCGCAAGGTGCACGGCGGCGCCGTCGCCGCCGACCAGCACCCGGCGTCCTACGAGCCCGGGTTCCAGGCCAAGGCCGACCGGGAGGGGGTCGAGAAGGAGGCGATCGCGCGCGCCGCGGCCGAGCTCGTCCAGCCCGGCTCGGCGGTGGCGCTGTCCGCGGGCACGACGACGCACGCGCTCGCGCGCGTCCTCGCGAGCTCGCCGCTCCTGCGCCCGCTGACGGTCGTGACCAACTCGCTCCCGGTCGCCGACACGCTCTTCCGCACCGGCGACACGACCGTGACCACCGTGCTCATCGGCGGCGAGCGGACGCCGTCGGACGCGCTCGTCGGGCCGCTCGCGGAGGCCGCGCTCGCGACGCTCCGCGTCGACGTCGCGTTCCTGGGCGCGCACGGCATCAGCCCCGCCGCCGGTCTGACGACCCCGAACCTCGCGGAGTCCGCGACCGACCGGGCGCTCGTCGCGAGCGCCGCGACGACCGTCGTCCTCGCCGACCACACCAAGTGGCGTGCGACCGGGCTGTCCCGCTGGGCCGCGCTCGACGACGTCGACGTCCTCGTCACGGACGACGGCCTGCCCGAGGCCGACCAGGATGAGGCGCGCGAGCTCGTCGGACGGCTGGTCGTGGCGGAGGTCGCTCGGTGAGCGCGACGACGACCACGGGCGGCACGACCGCCGGGAGCGCATCCCGGGGCGCACGGACCGCGACCCGCCTCGCCGACGGTCGGGAGCTGGTCTACTTCGACGACGCCCCCCTGCCCGGCGAGCCCGCGCCGGCGCCGCACGAGCTGCACGACCCGCGCCCGCTCCCCGACCGGTTCGCGCCCGTCGACGGCGCCCCGTTCCAGGGGCCGCGGATGCGCCGCGACCCGCTGACGGGCGACTGGGTCCCCATGGCCACGCACCGCATGAACCGCACGCTGCTCCCGCCCGACGACGCCTGCCCGCTGTGCCCCCGGCGCCCCGACGCCGACTACACCGACGGCGAGGTCCCGGACACCGCGTACGACGTCGTCGTGTTCGAGAACCGCTTCCCCTCGCTCCTGAGCGTGCCGGGCGAGCCCACCGGGCCGCACGCCGTCGTCGACGCGACCCCGGACCCGCTCCCGGGCGGCCTCTGGCTCGACGCCCCCGCCGCGGGGCGCTGCGAGGTCGTGTGCTTCTCGAGCGACCACGACGCGTCGCTCGTCTCCCTCGGCGCGCGACGCGTCCGCACGATCGTCGACGCGTGGGCCGACCGTACCGCCGCGCTGGGAGCGCTCCCGACGACGCGCGAGGTGTTCGTCTTCGAGAACCACGGGCGCGAGATCGGCGTGACGCTGACCCACCCGCACGGCCAGGTCTACGCGTACCCGTACCTCACGCCGCGCACCGAGCGGCTGCTGACGCAGGCCGCGGCGCACCACGAGACGACGGGCCGGTCGCTGCTGCGCGACGTCCTGGACGCCGAGCTCGCCGACGGCCGCCGCGTCGTCCTCGAGACCGAGCACTGGGTCGCCTACGTCCCCTTCGCGGCCCGGTGGCCGGTCGAGGTGCACCTCGCGCCGCGACGCGACGTCCTCGACCTGCCCGGCCTCACCGACGCCGAGCGCGACGACTTCGCCGCCGCGTACCTGCGCGTCCTCGCGGCGCTGGACCGGTTCTTCGTCGCGCCCGACGGCGGCGCGGTGCCCCTGCCGTACATCGCCGGCTGGTCGCAGGCGCCCGCCCGGGACCCGCGCCGCGAGCTCGGACGCCTCCGTCTCGAGGTGTTCTCCGTGCTCCGCGGACCGGGCAAGCTCAAGTACCTCGCCGGGTCGGAGTCGGGCGCGGGCGCCTGGATCTCCGACACGACCCCCGAACGCATCGCCACCCGCCTCAAGGAGGTCCTCGCGTGAGCGAGCAGCCCGTCGCCCCCGCCGCCGCCCCGCCCCAGTGGGCGACCGCATGGCCGCCCGCCGAGGGCACCGAGCGGGCCCGCGCGCTCTTCCGCGACCGGCTGGGCCACGAGCCCGACGGCGTCTGGTCGGCGCCGGGCCGCGTGAACCTCATCGGCGAGCACACCGACTACAACGGCGGGCTCTGCCTGCCGACCGCGCTCCCCCACCGCACGTACGTCGCGCTCTCCGTGCGCGACGACGACCGCGTGCTGCTGACCTCGGCGCAGTCCGACGGCGGCGAGGTCTGGGAGGGCCGGGCCGACCGGGTCGGCCCCGGCGACGTGCGAGGCTTCCCCGCGTACACGGGCGGCGTCGCGTGGGCGCTCGACCACGACGGCGTCCTCGGTGGCATCCCCGGGTTCGAGGCGGCCGTCGACGCGTGCGTGCCGTTCGGGGCAGGGCTGTCGTCGTCGGCCTCGCTCAGCACCTCGGTCGCCGTCGCGCTCGACGAGGCGGCCGGCGACGGCGTGGCCGCGACCGACGCGGGACGCGTCCGGCTGGTCGCGGCGTGCGTCCGGGCGGAGAACGACGTCGCCGGGGCGCCGACCGGCGGGCTCGACCAGTCGGCCGCGCTGCGCTCCGCCGAAGGCCACGCGCTGCTGCTCGACTTCCGCCCGGGCCTCTCCCCTGAGGACAGCGCGCGCCGGGTGCCCTTCGACCTCGCCGCAGCGGGCCTCGAGCTGCTCGTGATCGACACGCGCGCACCGCACGAGCTGGCCGACGGCCAGTACGCGCAGCGCCGTGCGACGTGCGAGGCCGCGGCCCGCACGCTCGGCGTCCAGACGCTGCGCGACGTGAGCCCCGACGGCCTCGAGGCCGCCCTCACGATCCTCGACGACGACGTCGCCCGCCGGCGGGTGCGGCACGTCGTGACCGAGGTCCGGCGCGTCGAGCGGTTCGTGGCGCTCCTCGAGTCCCCCGAAGGCCTCGCCGCGCACGCGTCCGAGCTGGGCGAGCTGTTCGTCGCGTCGCACCGCTCCCTGCGGGACGACTACGAGGTCTCGTGCGCGGAGCTCGACGTCGCCGTCGACACCGCGCTCGCCGCCGGCGCGCTCGGCGCCCGCATGACGGGCGGCGGGTTCGGCGGCTCGGCCATCGCGATCGTGCCGGCGGGCACCGAGCAGGACGTCGCGCGCGCCGTCGTGCGGGCGTTCGCCGAGCACGGCTTCGCGGAGCCGCAGTTCCTCACCGCCGAGCCCTCGGACTCCGCCCGCCGCGAGGCCTGACGGCGCGCGCTCCGTCCGGCCCGGCCCACCAGCCCGGCCGGACCGACGGCGAAGGCCGCGGGCGTGGCCCCCTCGAGGGGAGACCACGCCCGCGGCCTTCACCGCGCTACCCGCGCCCGTGCGTCACCGCTTGACCTTCACGGTCGCAGTCCTCGACGACGCACCCTGGACGCTCGTCGAGCCGGGGGTGAACACCGCCTGGACCCTGATCGTCGACCGGTAGGTCTTCGGCAGGGTGACCGTCAGCCTGCCGTGCCTGGCCGCCGAGAGCGAGACCCTCGTCACGACCTTGCCGTCGACCTTGATCGCCACGGTGCCCGTGGGCCACGAACCGTTCGACACCTTGCCGACCGTGACGGTCACCCGCGGGTGGGTGTACCTCCGGAACGCCTCGCCGCTGACGACGACTCGCGAGACGGTCGCCTTCCTGACGGTGAACGTCCTCGCGCTCGGCGTCGACGTCGCGGCATCCGTGGTGCTGGTGGCGCTCACCGCCGCGACGACGTGCCGGTAGCTGCCGGCCGGCAGCGACCTCGAGATCGACGCCGTGGCCTTGTACCCGCTGCCGTTACGGACGATCGTGCCCTTGCCGAGCACCGTCGACCCGCTGCGGAACGTCACGGTGCCGTGCGTGAGCCCTGTCACGCTGACCGACACCCTGGCGACCGACGGCGACCCGTACACCTGCGAGGACTTCGAGAAGGCAGGCGCCCCGAGCGCGACCCTGGCCCTGGTGACCTCGACGGACGCCGGCTTGCTGGTGCTCGCGTCGAAGACCTCGTCACCCGAGTAGCGCGCCGTGTAGCTGTGCCTGCCGATCTTCAGGCCGTCGATCGTGAGCACGGCCCGGCCGCCGGCGACCGGCGCGTAGCCGACCGACCTGCTGCCCTCGAAGAACTGCACCCTTCCGGTGGCGCCCTTGGTGACCGCAGCCGTCAGCGTCACGGGTGCCCCGTAGGCAACCCTCGGCGACGACACCGTCAGCGTGGTCGTCGTGGCCTTGAGCGGGACCTTGACCACGACGTCGGCGCTCGCGGACGCCTGCGAGTCCTGCCCGACCGCGGTGATCGGGTAGGTACCGTCGCCGGCCCCCGAGGGCACTGTCACGTGGGTCGTGAACGCGCCCTTGGCGTCGGCCTTGACGGTCGGCAGCGCTGCGAGGGCTCGCAGCGTCGTGGCCCGGGGCGTCTCGCTGAGCGTCACGAGGACGTCCTCGCCCGGCTCGAACCCGGCGCCCTTGACCGTCACCGCGGCACCCGGCTCGACCGTGGCCGGGCTCGCCGAGATGGTCGCGTGGAACGGGTCCTTGACCGTCACCGTCGTGGTGGTCACGACGCTGCGCTCACCGTCGTCCACCGTGACGTGGACCGTGTACGTGCCTGCGACAACGTAGGTGTGCGTCCCCGAGACCACGCCGTCCTTCACGGGCCCGGCCGTCACCGGGGACTCGTCGCCCCAGTTGACCGTGGCGGTGTAGCCGTCGCCGGCGGGGAAACCGCCGGTGGCCGTAGCGAGGTCCGCCGTGAACGCGGTTCCCGTCCACCGGGCCGCGACCGACGTGGCGCTGACCGCCAGGTCGGCGTGCGGGGCGCGCTGTCCGTCGGACGCGAACGCCCACACGTGCAGCAGACCGCTCTTGAGCGTGCCCGTCTGGTTCGGCAGCGTGACCGAGACGACCTTCTTGCCGCCGTCGATCGCGACCGGGGCCGAGGCGAAGATCGCCGCCGCCTGGTTGTCGCCACCGGAGCCCTGCGGCCGGTTGTCGGACCTGCCCACCACGATGTTGCCGTAGTCAGGTGCGTTCGCCTTGCCGGTCCAGTCACCGAACGACACCTTGACGACCTGGGTGCTGCCGTCGTCGAAGGTCAGGGTGACGGGGGCGTCCACCTGCGCCTTCTCGTTCGCCGCGCCGATCACGGAGAACTGGGTCGCGCCGTCGCCGAGGTCGGTCCGGATGACCTGGCCCCTGGCGAGCGCCGTGTCGGGCTTGCCGTCGGCGACCTTCGGCAGGTCGAACGAGAGCGTCGTGCCGGGCACGGCGACCGAGCTGCCCGGGACGAAGCCGCTGGCGATCAGCGACGTCTTGTCGTACGCGTACCCGTTGCCGTCGCAGTCGCCGGCAGCCGGCTTCACGACGAGGCACACCGCGTTGTAGGCACCGGTGAGGGAGCCGTCGCGCGCCACCGTGACGGTCGCGAGCTCGGACGCCTGGCTGTCGCCCTGCTTCACCTGCACGCGCGCGTCGTAGACACCGGCGGCGGTGTAGGTGTGCGGCACCGCGACCTGCATCGCGCCGAGGTTCGACCGGGTGACCGTGGCCTTCTGCGGGCCGTTGCCGTCGAGGAAATCGACGGTGGCGTCGTAGTCGGCCGGGTCCTTCGAGGTCCCACCGGTCACGGTGGCGTACGCCCCCGTGAAGGCGCTGCCGACGGTGGACCTGAGGCCCTTGGCGATGTACAGGCCGAACTCGTCGGTCTGCACCGTGGTGTCCGCCAGGAGCTCGAGCTCCGCCACGGTCGCCGGGGCGCCCGTCGACGTCGCGTCGATCGTGAGGCGGTACTGCGAGTAGAGCGTCGGCGACGCGACCTCGAACGGCCGCGTCTGGGTGGCCCACCGGAACGTCTGGTCGGTGCGCTCGTCCAGCGCGGTCCAGTGGTCGCCGTCGTTGGAACCGGACAGCGTCCAGCTCTTCGGCGCGGCACCGCTCGCCCCGTTGGTGATCGTGTACGACGCCACGGCGGTCGGACCGCTCTCCGAGCTCCACGTCACGGACGGCGTGACCGTCGCGAACGTCGCCCCGCTGCGCGAGTTGTCGTCGAAGAGCGACGCCACGGGCGTGCCGTCGCTCGTCGAGGCGACCCCGTTGCCGGCCTTCGTCGCGTCCACGCGCGGGACGCGCTCGGTGCTGGTGGGCGCGTGCGCGCCCCAGCCGGTCGGCTCGTCGGTCATCTGGAACCGCAGGGTCCCACCGTTCCGCAGCGCGGACTCGTCGACCGTCGCCGTGTCGAGCGCCTTGCCGTCGAGCGTGGCCGACGCGATGTAGACGTTCTTCGTCGAGTTGCCGTCGGCCTGGATCGTGAGGTCCTTGCCGTTCTCCAGGTGGACCGTCGCCTTGGTGAACTCGGGCGAGCCGATCGTGTACTGGCCGTCGCCCTGCGCCATCGGGTAGAAGCCGAGCGCCGAGAAGATGAACCAGGACGACATCTCGCCGTTGTCCTCGTCGCCCAGGTAGCCCTGGCCGATCTCCGACCCCACGGCCAGGCGCTGCTGGATCTCGCGGACCGCCGCCTGCGTCTTCGCGGGGTCGCCCGCTGCCGCGTAGAGGTACGGGATGTGGTGGGAGGGCTGGTTGCTCATGCCGAGCTGGCCCATGCGGACCGCCCGCGCCTCCTGCATCTCGTGGATCGTGCCGCCCCCGCCGGTCTCGACCGTGGAGAAGAACTGGTCGAGCTTGTGGACGAGCCCGTCGGTGCCGCCGTACAGCGCGGACAGCCCGGAGACGTCGAACGGCGCGTGGAAGGCGAAGTTCCAGGCGTCGGTCTCGGTGTACGGCCCCCACCAGGCGGCGGGGTCGAAGCTCGAGCCGCCCGAGACCGCGCCCGACGCCGTCTTGGGCCGGAAGAAGCCGGTGGACGGGTCGAACATCTTCACGTAGTTGGTCGCCCGGTCGAGGAAGGTCTCGGACTCCTCCTTGAGCTCCGCCCGGCGGCCCTCCGGGGTGGCAGGGTCGGTCGCGAGCTTCGCGGCCATCCGGCCGATCCCGTAGTCGTTGATGTAGCCCTCGAGGGCCCAGGAGACGCTCTCGCCCTGCGAGTCGGGCGTGTAGCCCAGGAAGATCGAGGTGTCGAGCGCCTTGCGCCCCACGGCCGACGTCGGCGAGAGCACGGTCGCGTTCTTGAGCGCCGCGTCGTAGGCCTCGAGCGCCGTCGCAGCGTCCACGGAGCCGTTGATGTAGGCGTCGGCGAACGCGACGTCCGAGCTCGTGCCGGTCATCATGTCCGCGTACCCCGGCGACGACCAGCGCGCGACCCAGCCGCCCTCGCGGTACTGCTGGACGAACCCGTCGACGAGCTCGTCGGCAAGCTTCGGGTAGAGGAACGAGTACAGCGGCCACACGGTCCGGTAGGTGTCCCAGAAACCGTTGTTGACGTAGATCTTGCCGTCGACGACCTTCGCGTTGGTCTGGGTGTCGGTCGCCGCGCCCGTCGTCGCTGCGACGGGGCTCGCGTGGCGGTAGACGGGAGCGTCGGCGGTACCCGTGTTCTCGTACTGCGAGTTCGGGTAGAGGTTCAGCCGGTACAGGTCGGAGTACAGGCTGACCTTCTGCTCCTGGGTCGCGCCGTCGACGTCGATGACGTCGAGGCGGTCGTCCCACGCCGCCCGCGCGGCCGTGTTCACCTCCTCGAACGACCTGCCGGTGACCTCGAGGTCGAGGTTCTTCCTGGCCTGGTCCTGGGAGATGAACGACGTCGCGAGCCGCAGCTCGACGGACTTGTCCGACGACGTGTCGAAGGACGCGTACTGCGCGGACGCCCTGTTGCCGGCCGCAGCGGCCGCCTTGTCCGGCGTGCGGTCGAACTGGCCCGAGACGAACATGCGCGTCATGCCGGCGCCGCCGCCGCCCTCGGTCCACCCCGAGACGCTGCCGTCGGGTGCGACCGTGAGCTTCGCCGAGCCGCCGACCTTGTCGACGATGACGCTGCCCGTGCTGCCGGGGAAGTCGAAGCGGTAGACGGCACCGTGGTCGGTCGGTGTCACGGCGGTCGTGATCTTGTTCTCGAAGGTCACCTGGTACAGGTCGGGACGCGCGGTCTCGTTCGCGTGCTGGAACGTCAGCGCCCGGGTACCGAGCGTGGCGTCCGGCGTCGCGGACGTGGACGGCATGACCCCGAGCTGGTCACGGTCACCCATCCAGATGCTCGGCTCGTGCGAGATCCCGATGGCCTGCAGCGTCGGCAGGTTGTCGCCGTTGTTCGCGCGCTGGTACTCGTAGAGCGTGCCCGTGCTCCCGCCGTCCGTCATCGGGGTGAGGAAGTTGAAGCCGTTCGGCATCGCCGCCGCGGGGATGTTCGTGCCGCGCGAGAAGCTCGACGACGAGTTCGTGCCGCGCCGCGTGTCGACGAAGTTCAGCCGGCTCGAGTCGTCGATCTTCCTGATCTTCTGGACGGCGACGTCGTCGACCCAGCCGGTGAAGCTCGTCCCCTTGACGCCCTTCGGGTCGTCGTAGTCCAGCAGGATCTTCTTGATCGAGTGCCCCGCGAGGGAGCTCAGGTCGAACCGGACGGCGTTCCACTGGTTGGCGAAGAGCGCCTTGGCCTCGCCCTGGGCCTTCGCGCTCGCACCGAAGCCGTACTGGTCCGTCAGGCCGGCCTTCTGGGAGATCCGGGTGCCGTCGTCGAGCACCGCGTCGAGCGCGACGTACGTCGCGGGGTAGGTCTGCTCCTTCGCGCCCAGCGTCGGGTAGACCTTGTACGCGAGCTCGGTGTCCGCGCCGATGGGGATGTCGACGTCGTCGAAGAGCGTGTCGGTCGACGAGGCCGGGCCGTCGCTGATGAAGGTGCCCGCGTATCCGAGCGCGTGGGTGCCGGTGAAGCCGACGTTGCCCTTGCTGGTCGTGCCGGCCGCCGGGCCGGACCCGACCTGCGCCTTGATCGGAGCGGGGTCGCTGGGCGCCTCGCTGCCGTCGAGGAGATCGAAGTCGGCGAGCTGGAGCAGGGGCTCGCCCGAGTTGGCCGTGATGTCGAGGCGGTAGTACGCGTAGGCCGCGGGCGTGGTGATCGAGTACGTGTTGGTGACGAAGCGGTCCGTGAACTTCGCGTCCGTCTGGGTGTCGAGGTCGACCCAGGTGGTGCCGTCCGACGAGCCCTGCAGGACCCAGCTCTTCGGGTCGCGCCCCGCGGAGTCGTTCGCGGAGGTGAGCGTGTACTTCCGGGCCGTCTGGGGGCTGGCGAACTGGTACTGGAGCCAACCGGTGGGCGTGTGGCTGAGCCACTTGGTCCCGGAGTCGTTGTCCGTCGCCTGGCCCGGGCTCTCGTTGCCGGGGTTCGGGTCGGAGGCCGTCACGGCCTGGAGCAGCGGCAGGAGGCTGCCGTTGGCGTACCACGCACCGGTGACGTTCACCGGGTCGCTGTAGCCCGTGCTCGTGAGCGCGACCGGCTGGTCGGCCTCGAACGACGAGCTGAAGGCACCGCCGACGGGCGCGTCGTCGGCCTGGGCGACCGGGCTCACGAGCCCGGTCATGGCCCCGACGAGGGACACGGTGACGCCGGTGGTGGCGAGGCTTCTCCCGCGGTGCCGCGGCCCCACTTCCCCAACTGTCCTACGGAACTGCAGACTCATCTGTTGACTCCAGGCTCTCGTCGTCCTCGACAAGGGTCATGCGTAGCCCGTCCCTGGTGGACGTTCTGACACCGCTGTCATTCGGTCGTGATGGTAGGGGTGGGCGTCACAGGCTGTCAAAAGGCAGCAGCGCGCCGCGCGGCCCTCCCGGACCCCGTGGTTTCACCGAACCCCGGCCTCCGACGGCGGAACCCTCCGTTTCCGCCGCGCTACGGGCTCGGCAGGCCGCCCGCGAGGCTCCCAGAATTCACCCGCGCTCCACGAGGCGGTAGGCAGCCCGGCTACGTCGCGAGAGGCTTCGGGTGGCCGGCGGCCCGGCGGCGCTGCACGTCGTCGTAGAAGGCGTAGAACACGGCGTACGGCTCGCCGTCGGGGTCGGGCTCGCGGTCGGCGAACTCCTGGAAGAGCGCCACGACGCGCTCGGTCAGCTCCTCGCGCCCGGCGGCATCGAGCCGCAGGCCCAGGCGGACGAGCTGCGTCGACTCGGGCGGAGCCTCCGCAACCTCCTCGACGAAGGCCTCGACGAGCACGGGGTACTGCGACGGCGCCAGGGGCGTCAACCACGAGCGCCCGGTCGCGAGGTACGGGACCTCGCGGGACCCGCGCGGGCCTTCGCGCTCCGGCAGGGCTGCCAGGAAGCCGCGCGCGACGAGCGTCCGCACGTGGTGGAGCATGCTGCCGGGGTTACGGCCCAGCGCGTGCGCGATCTCCTTGTTGGTGTGCGGCTCGTCGAGGCACAGCCGCAGGATCCGCAGGCGCAGCGCGGAGGCGAGGGCCTTCGCGTCGGCGTCGGGGTCCGGCTCGGGCTCCGGCGGGGCGCCCAGCCCGAGCGCTCTCCACGTCGACGTCGTCATGCCCCCATCTTACTGATTGACTTTTCCCAATCGGTCGCGCCACGATGGGAGGCGTGAGCGCCGAGACCCCCGCCAAGCGCACCTCCCTCGCCCGGCACCCGGACTTCCGGATGCTCTGGGCCGGCGACGCGTTCGGCCAGCTCGGCGCACAGCTCGCTCTGCTCGCCATCCCGGTGCTCGCCGTCGACACGCTCGCCGCGACCGCCTGGGAGATGGGCGCCCTCACCGCCGCCGAGTCGGCCGCGTTCCTCCTCATCGGTCTCCCCGCCGGTGCGTGGGTCGACCGCCTGCGCAAGCGCCGCGTCCTCATCGGGGCCGACCTCGTGCGCGCCACGGTGCTGGCTGTGGTCGTCGCGTGCGCGCTCACCGACGCCCTCACCATGCCGATCCTCTACGCGGCCGCGCTGGTCATGAGCTGCGCGACCGTGTTCTTCGACGTCGCGCACCAGAGCTACGTCCCCGGCCTCGTCGGGCTCGACCGCATCGTCGAGGGCAACGCCAAGCTCCAGGCCACGGCGTCCGTCGCCCAGGTCGCCGGGCCCGCGCTCGGCGGCCAGCTCCTGCGCTTCGTGTCCGCGGGAGCCGTCGTCGGGGTCAACGTCGTGACCTACCTGCTGTCCGTGGTCTTCGTGTCCCGGATCCGCGCCGTCGAGGAGCTCCCGCCCCGCGAGGAGCGCAAGCCGATCGTGCACGAGATCCGCGAGGGTCTCGCTTTCGTGGTGCACCAGCCGCTGCTCGTCCGGATGGTCGCGTGCACGTCGATCGGCAACCTGGGCTGGTCCGTGATCACGGCCCTCGAGACGCTCTTCGTCCTCCGGATCCTCGGCCTCAGCCCCGCCGCGCTCGGGACGGCGCTGTCGGCCGCGTCGGTGGGCGGCCTGCTCGGCGCCCTCGCCGGGGAGCGCGCCGCGCGGATCGTCGGCGAGGCGCGGCTCGTCCCCGTGTCCGCCCTCGCGATGGTCGCCCCCAGCGTCCTCGTGCCGCTCGCGGGCGTGCTGCCGTGGTCGCCCACGATCAGCCTCGTCGCGGGGCTCGGGCTCACGTTCTTCTCGATGGTCGTCTACAACATCGCGACGGTGAGCTTCCGTCAGCGCCTGTGCCCGCCGCGCCTGCTCGGGCGCATGAACGCGTCCGTCCGGTTCATCGTCTGGGGCTCGATGCCCATCGGCGGCCTGCTCGGCGGCTGGCTCGGCGCGTGGCTCGGCGTCGTCCCGGCCCTCTGGGTGGGCGTCGCCATCTCGGCTGCCTCCACCCTCCCGGTCGTGCTCTCCCCGCTCCTCACCATGACCGCGCTCCCCCGCTACGAGGAGGAGCCCGTCGGCTCGGCCGACGGCGCTACCGCCCCCGAGGCCTCCGACGACGTCACGGCCGACGCCGCGCTGGTCGCCGACGCGCCGGGCGTCGGCGACCAGGAGCGCGGGCCTCAGACATCGTAGGTCGCGACCACCGGCGCGTGGTCGGAGAACCGGGCCTCGTAGGTCTCGGCCCGGTCCACGTCGACCGACTTGGCGCGCGCGGCGAGCGCGGGCGTCGTGAGCTGGTAGTCGATCCGCCAGCCCGAGTCGTTGACGAACGCCTGGCCGCGCCAGGACCACCACGTGTACGGGCCCTCGACGTCGCCCGCGAGGCGACGGCCGAGGTCGACCCAGCCGAGCTCGTCGAACCAGCGGTCGAGGTACGCGCGCTCCTCGGGGAGGAAGCCCGCGGCCTTCTTGTTGCCGCGCCAGTTCTTGAGGTCGGCCTCGTGGTGGGCGATGTTGAGGTCCCCCGCGACGACGGCGAGCCGCTCGGGGTCAGCCGCGAGCTCTCCGAGCCGGGCCGTGACCTTGTCGAGGTACGCGTACTTCTCGTCCATCTTCGGGGTCCCGGCGGTGCCCGAGTGGACGTAGGCGGAGACGGCGGTGAGCGTGGCGGGCCCGGCCGACCGGCCCGCGAGGTCGACGTCCACCTCGACCCACCGGCCCGTGTCGACGGCGGGCTCCGTGCCTCCGCCCGGGTGCAGGTGCTCGAGCCCCACCCGGACCGCGGTCACGGGCAGCCGGGACAGCGCCGCGACGCCTGCCCGGCCCTTGAGGTCGCTCGCCTGGTGGGCGACGTGCCAGCCCTCGGGGAAGAACCCGTCGAGGATCTCGTCGGTCGCGCGGACCTCCTGCAGCAGCAGGACGTCCGGCGCGCGCACGGCGAGCCAGTCGAGCATGCCGCGCTTCACGGCGGCACGGATTCCGTTGACGTTGACGGTGGCGATGGTCAGCACCGCGACATCCTCTCCTGAGACTCTGACACCACCGTGAGTGCGCACTTCTTGTGCGGCACGCCCGGCTGGATCCGCATCGTCAAGCACAAGCTCGTCGAGCTCATCTTCGCCGCCCGCCCTTGGCACGACGAGCGCCTTGCC
>NZ_JBHUWD010000045.1:0-31423 GCF_042670205.1 Luteimicrobium sp. NPDC057192
GCGTACTTCTTGTGCGACACACCGGGCGTGTCGCACAAGAAGTACGCACTCACGGGGAGGGAGGCGGGCGTGCCCGGTGGGCGGACCACCCGACGCCCGGCCCCGCCGCGCCACTAGGCTGACGGGGTGAAGACCTTCGATGCCCTGTTCGCCGAGCTCACCGAGAAGGCCACCACCCGCCCCGAGGGGTCGGGAACGGTCGCGGAGCTGGACGCCGGCGTGCATGCGATCGGCAAGAAGATCGTCGAGGAGGCCGCCGAGGTCTGGATGGCGGCCGAGCACGAGACGCTCGATGACGCCGCGCTGGAGATCTCCCAGCTCCTCTACCACCTGCAGGTGCTGATGGTCGCGAAGGGGCTGACGCTCGAGGACGTGTACCGCCATCTGTGACGGGCGCGCCCGTCGCAGCGCTCGTCCCGACGTCCGTACCAAACCCTGACTCGTTGACCTGAATCTCTGAGGATCCCCGCCGTGCTCCGTATCGCCGTGCCCAACAAGGGCTCCCTGTCCGAACCCGCCGCCGACATGCTCCGCGAGGCGGGCTACCGCCAGCGCCGGGACCCGCGCGAGCTCGTGCTCGCAGACCCCGACAACGACGTCGAGTTCTTCTTCCTGCGCCCCCGCGACGTCGCGGTGTACGTCGGCGCCGGCACCGTCGACGTCGGGATCACCGGCCGCGACCTCATGATCGACTCGGGCGCGACCGACGTCGAGCACCTCTCGCTCGGCTTCGCCCGCTCGACGTTCCGGTTCGCCGCGCCGGTGGGCACCGCGACCAGGGTCGAGGACGTCGCGGGCAAGCGCGTCGCGACGTCGTACCCCGGCCTCGTGCTCGCGCACCTCGCCGAGAAGGGTGTCGAGCCGGACGCCGTCGTGCACCTCGACGGCGCGGTGGAGACCGCCGTGCGTCTCGGCGTCGCGGACGTGATCGCGGACGTCGTCGAGACCGGCACGACGCTCCGCGCCGCCGGCCTCGAGGTCTTCGGGGACCCGCTGCTGGTCTCCGAGGCCGTGCTCATCCGCAACGGCGACCTGCCCGAGCCCGAGGGGCTCGACGTGCTGACGCGCCGTCTTCAGGGCGTGCTCACAGCCCGCGAGTACGTGCTCATGGACTACGACTGCCCGCTCGACCTGGTGGAGCAGGCGGTCGCCGTGACCCCCGGTCTCGAGTCGCCGACCGTGTCCCCGCTGCACGACCGGTCGTGGGCCGCGGTCCGGGCGATGGTGCCGCGCAGCCAGACGAACCGCGTCATGGACACGCTGTACGACCTCGGTGCCCGTGCGATCCTGGTGACGTCGATCCACGCCTGCCGGCTCTGACGCCGGGGCGGGAAGGGGGAGCGGTGCCCGACGGCGACCTGTACGCCACCTTCCGGCCCCGTTTCGCCCTGATCGCCGGCGCGATCACGGGCACCGTCTTCGTGGTGGGCTGCATCGTCGTCGCGCTGACCGGGGTAGGCCCTGGCTTCGACACCGGTCAGCGGATCGCGATCATCGTGGTCGGCCTGCTCGGCGGGTGGCTCGTCGAGCTCCTCGTCAACACCCGCGCCGTGCCGAGCCCGCAGGGGCTGGTGGTGAGCAACATCGTCCGGCGCCGGGCCCTCGAGTGGCCCGAGGTGCTCGCGGTCCACTTCGGACCCAACGACCCGTGGGTGGTGCTCGACCTGGCCGACGGCAAGACCCTCGCGGTGATGGCCATCCAGCGTGCGGACGGCGCCCGGGGTACCCGCGCCGCGAACCGCCTGGTGCACCTCGTCGAGCTGCACGGCGAGGCACCGGAGACGCCGTCGTCATCGCCCGAACGCCACTGACCCCACGAACTACCCCGCGAGGTATGCCGGATGCCGGGGTACCTCGCGAGGTATGCCGGATGCCGGGGTACCTCGCGAGGTATGCCGGATGCCGGGGTACCTCGCGAGGAGGGAGGACGACGGCCCGCGCACCCCTCGAGGTGCGCGGGCCGTCGTGGCACGTCGTCGTCAGTCGCGCTTGCGGCGCGCGCCCGCCGGGGCGCCCTTGTCGACGGCGATCCGGAGCGGACGGCCACCGACGCGAGCCCGGCCGATGCGGTCGAGCGCCGCGGCGTCGAGCGGGCGACCGATCTCGACGAGCGAGAACGAGCCGAAGATGTCGATCTTGCCGACGTCCTTGCCCGACAGACCGCCCTCGTTGGCGAGGGCCCCGACGATCCCGCGGGGCTCCACGCCGTGCGCGTGCCCGACGGCGACGCGGTAGCGGGTGCCGTTGGCGAGGCGGCGGGCCGGACGGCCGTCGTCGTCGCGGGCGCTGCCCGGACGGGCACCGCGCTCGGGGCGGCCGTCGCGGCGGCGGGGGCCGCGGTCGTCGTCGTGGCCGGGGCCGCGGCGAGGACGAGCCCCGTCCTCGACCTCGCGGCGCTGCCGCACCGCGCGGGACGCGGCGGCGAGCTCGGCCGCCTCGTTCTCGGCCTCGATGGCCTCGCGCGACTTGGGTCCCTTGTCGCCGACGAACAGGGCGGCGAGGGTCGCGGCGAGGTCGACGGCGTCGAGGTCGGGGTGCGCCGCGAGGTGCTCGCGGACGAGCCGGACGTACAGGTCGAGGCGACCCGCCTCCTGGCGCTCGGCGACGTCGTCGAGCATGCGCCGGACCCGGTGCGCGGAGACGTCCGCGGGCGTGGGGATCGACACCTCCTCGAGCGGCGTGCGCGTGGTGCGCTCGATCTGGCGCAGGCGGCCGCGCTCGTGCGGGGTGACGAAGCTCAGGGCCTCGCCGGTGCGGCCGGCGCGGCCCGTGCGGCCGATGCGGTGCACGTACGCCTCGGGCTCGCCGGGCAGGTCGAAGTTCACGACGAGGCCGATGCGGTCGACGTCGAGCCCGCGGGCCGCGACGTCGGTAGCGACGAGGACGTCGATCTGGCCCGAGCGCAGGCGCTCGACGATCTTCTCGCGGTCCTTCTGGGCGACGTCGCCGGAGATCGTCGCCGCCGCGATGCCGCGCTCGACGAGCGCGGTGCCGACGTCCTCGGCCGCGCCGCGCGTGCGGCAGAACACGATCGCCGCGTCGGCGTCGCTCGTCTGCAGGACGCGGACCAGGGACCCCGTCTTGTGGCGGAACGGCACGATCGAGTACGTCTGGTGGACCGTCGTCACGGTCGAGGCCTGGCGGGTGACCGCGATCTCGACGGGGTCGTTCAGGTGCTGCTGCGCGACGCGCCGGATCGGCGCGGGCATCGTCGCGGAGAAGAGGGCGACCTGCCGCTCCGCGGGCGCCGCGCCGAAGATCGTGTCGACGTCCTCGGCGAAGCCCATGCGGAGCATCTCGTCGGCCTCGTCGAGCGCCAGGAAGCGGATGTCGTCGAGGACCAGGTTCTTGCGCTCGATGTGGTCGATCACGCGGCCCGGCGTCCCGACGACGACCTGTGCGCCGCGCTGCAGGGCGCGCTGCTGCGGGAGGTAGGGCGCGCCGCCGTAGACCGCGAGCACCTCGACGCCGGTCAGCCCGGACGCGAACGTCTCGATCGCCTCGGCGACCTGCATCGCGAGCTCGCGGGTCGGCGTGAGCACGAGCGCCTGCGTCTTGCGCAGGTCGGGGTCGACGCGCGAGAGGAGCGGGAGGCCGAACGCGGCGGTCTTGCCCGTGCCGGTCTGGGCGACGCCCGTGATGTCGCGGCCGTCGAGGAGCGGCGGGATGGCGGCGGCCTGGATGGCCGACGGCGTCACGAAGCCGAGCGTCTCCACGGCCTCGAGGAGCGTGGCGGGCAGGCCGAGGTCGCGGAACGTCGTCTCGGTCGTGGTGTCGGTGGTGGGCTGCTCGGGGGCAGGGGAGGGCGTGGTCATCTGGAACCGTCCGGTCGGGGGGATCGCATGCGGCAGGGGCCGCGGTCGCATCTCCCGGGACACACGAGAAGAGGTTCCGACGGCGGGGCCACGCCGCTGCGGCGGCGGCCCGGACGCGTCGGACGGTTGCCTCGGACTGTTGCCGAGCACCAGCCAGGAACGGCGACGACTGCGAAAGGGGGTCGACCCATGGTACCGGAGCCGTCTGGGCGCCCGCTGCGAGGACGCCCGCGGCGACGCGGACGTGGCCGACGTCACGACCCCGCGCACCTCATAGACTGTCCCGGTGGCGGACGACAAGGGCGATCTGGACGAGGCGACCGACCGGATCCTGACGATCCCCAACCTCATCAGCGTGATCCGGCTCCTGCTCGTGCCCGTGTTCGCGATCCTCATCGCGACGCACCACGACGTGTGGGCGATCGTCGTGCTCGCCGTGTCCGGGGCCTCGGACTGGCTCGACGGGGTCGCGGCCCGCCGCCTGCACCAGGTGAGCAAGCTCGGGCAGCTCCTCGACCCGGCTGCCGACCGCCTCTTCATCCTCGTCACGCTGCTGGGTCTCGCGCTGCGCGACATCATCCCGTGGTGGCTCGTCGTCGTGCTCCTCGCGCGCGAGGTCGCCGTCGGGCTCACGCTGCCCCTGCTGGCGCGCCGGGGCTACGGGCCTCAGCCCGTGAACTTCATCGGCAAGGCCGCGACGCTCACGCTCATGTACGCGTTCCCGCTGCTCCTGCTCGGGCAGGTCGACGGCTGGGTGGGCACGGTCGCGAGCGTCGTCGGCTGGGCGTTCGCCTGGTGGGGCGTGGGCCTCTACTGGTGGGCGGGCTTCCTCTACCTGCGGGGCGCCGCACGGATCCTGCGGTCGACCGGCGGGCCGGACGGCGCCGAGGGCGCTCCCGCGTGAGCACCCCGGCCGGAGCCCCCGAGGGGGGTGCGCGCCGCTCTCGGCGGCCCGACGAGTCGATGACCCTCCTCACCGAGGTCATGGACCACCCGCTCGACCCCGGCTACGCCGAGGCGGCCCGGTCCCGTGAGCTGGGAACCCGCACGGGCCCCACGGTGCCGACCCGCGTGGTGGCGCTGGTCCTCGCCGTCGCGCTCGGGCTCGTCACGGCGATCGCCGTCAAGAGCCTGCGGGCCCCCTCGCCGAGCGTCGTCGAGGCGCGCACCGTGCTCCAGCAGCAGATCACCGAACGCCAGGACCGCGCCGACGCGCTGAGCCGCAGCATCGCCCGGACCAACGCGGAGGTCGACACGCTGCAGTCCCAGGCGCTCGCCGCACAGTCGCCGTCGCTGCTCGCGACGGTGCAGGACGACACGGTCGCGTCGGGTGCCGCGGCCGTCACCGGGCCCGGCATCACCGTGACCGTCGCGGACGCGTCCGACGCGGTCGCCGCCGACGGCACCGTCGACCCGGACCGCCGCGTCCAGGACTCCGACCTGCAGAACGTCGTCAACGCGCTCTTCGCGGGCGGCGCGGAGGCCATCGCGATCAACGGGCAGCGGCTCACCTCCACGACGGCGATCCGCAGCGCGGGCAGCGCGATCCTCGTCGACTTCGTCGGGCTGGCGTCGCCGTACCACGTCGAGGCCATCGGCGACCCGGATGCGCTGCGGAGCGCGTTCGCCGCGTCACCGGCGGCCGACCAGCTCAAGGTCCTCGGGGAGTCCTACGGCCTGGAGTCGTCCGTCGCGACGGAGAAGCACCTCGATCTCGAGGGCGGCGGACCGTCCACGTTGCAGCACGCGAAACCGCTAGGCTGAGCAGCCGTCGAAGGAGGCAGCAGTGATCGCTTTTGTCGGGCTCGTGATCGGCGTCGTCGCCGGTCTCGTCCTGCAGCCCACCGTGCCCGTGTCGCTGCAGCCGTACCTGCCGATCGCGGTGGTCGCGGCCCTCGACGCCCTGTTCGGCGGTCTGCGGGCCAAGCTCGACGGCCTGTTCGACGACCGGGTGTTCCTCGTGTCGTTCCTGTCCAACGTCGTCGTGGCGGCGCTCATCGTGTTCCTGGGTGACCAGCTGGGGGTCGGGTCGCAGCTCTCGACGGCCGTCGTCGTCGTGCTCGGTATCCGGATCTTCTCGAACGCGGCCGCGATCCGCCGCCACGTCTTCAAGGCCTGATGCCCGTGTCCGGACCCCACGAGCCCCAGCAGCCCGACGCGGAGCCCGAGACCCCTCTCGGCGGCGAGGACGCCGCCGTACCCGGGACGGACGCCGCGCCGGACGGCCAGGAGAGCTCCGAGCCGGACGAGGCCGAGGCCGAGGCCGCAGAGTCCCACCACGGCCGGCACGCCGGGGCGCACGCGCCTGACGACGAGACGTCCGCGCCCGAGAGCAACACCCCCCAGCCTGCCCCGGACCGGGCGTCCGCCACCGGCGGCCTGCGGGGCTGGTCCGGGCTGCTCACGCTGCTGCGCCCGCGGCTCAACACGTCCCAGCTCATCGTCGCGGTCCTGTGCGCGGCGCTCGGCTTCGCGCTCATCGTCCAGGTTCACCAGAACCAGTCGGACAACCTGTCCTCGCTGCGCCAGTCCGACCTCGTCCGCCTGCTCGACGACGTCACGCAGCGGACCCAGACGCTCGAGCGCGAGCAGACGGACCTCGCGGCCACGCGCGATCAGCTGCGATCGAGCTCGGGCAGCCGGCAGGCCGCGATCGACCTGGCCACGCAGCGTGCCCAGACGCAGGGCATCCTGTCCGGCCGCCTGCCGGCCACCGGCCCCGGGATCCGCCTCACGATCAAGCAGAGCACCCAGACGGTCGGGGCGGCGACCATGTTCAACGTCCTCGAGGAGCTGCGGAACGCGGGCGCCGAGGCGATCCAGGTGGGCGGCGTCCGGCTGGTGGCGTCGAGCTGGTTCGAGGTGCACGGGGACACGCTCGTCGCGGACGGGCAGCCGCTCGAGTCGCCGTACGTGTGGCTCGCGATCGGCAACCCGGACACGCTGGCGCCCGCGCTGGGCATCCCGGGCGGCGCGTTGGCGGCCGTCCGCAACACGGGTGCCACGGCGGAGGTCTCGACGCCCAGGAAGGTCGAGGTCACGGCGACACGCGAGCCGGGAACACCCCAGTACGCGACACCGACGCCGCTCGCGACCGGCGGAGGCTCCTGATCGGGGACACCCGCGGGGTGGTGCTGTGTCCGGCGGCCGTCTCCGCCTACTGTTGTTCCCAGAGGTTGTAGTAGGTTTTTCGGTCACGGGCGGAGCCGCCGCCCGCGCCGACCACGCTGGTCGGCGCCACGTCCCGAGGAGGCGCAATGACAGTTCCCGGCGGTGGCGCGACGGACCCTCGGAACGGCGACACCACGATCAGCTTCCACCGGACCGACCGGGTGCCGGACCAGCCGGACGAGGCCCCGGTCCGTCGTCGGCCCGACGACGAGGAGACCGCGACGATCGCGGCGCTCCCGCAGGGGTCGGCGCTCCTCGTGATGCAGCGGGGCGGCGCCGGGGTCGAGCGGATCCTGCTCGACGCGGACCGTGTGAGCGCGGGGCGCAGCGAGCACGCGGACATCTTCCTCGACGACGTCACGGTCTCGCGCAAGCACGCCGAGTTCGTCCGTGAGGGCGCGCGGTACACCGTCCGCGACACGGGGTCGCTCAACGGCACGTACGTGAACCGGGTGCGGGTCGACGCCGCCCCGCTCGTCACGGGCGACGAGGTGCAGATCGGCAAGTTCCGCCTCACCTACTACGAGAGCCGTGCCGCGGCAGCGGGGACGGGCGGCGAGGCGTGAGCGTGGCGTCCGCGCTGGCGAGGGACGACGACCCGGACCGAGACGCGGGGTCGGGCTCCGGCCGCGACGACCGTGCCTGGCCGCCCGGCGTGTCGCGGACGGCGTCGATGCGCATCTCCGACGTGCTCCGCGCCCTGCGCACGGACTTCCCGTCGATCAGCCACTCGAAGCTGCGCTTCCTCGAGGAGCAGGGCCTCGTCGAGCCGGTCCGCACCGCGGCCGGCTACCGGCAGTACAGCCCGGCCGACGTCGAGCGCCTGCGGTTCGTCCTCGTCGAGCAGCGTGACCGGTACCTGCCGCTCAAGGTGATCAAGGACCGGCTCGCCGAGCTCGACGCCGGCGAGATCGAGCTCGGCCGTCCCGCGTCACGCGGTACGACGACGCACGACGGCGTGTCGCGGTCGTCCGCCTCCGAGCCGGGACGGCGCCCCGAGGCGTCGCCCGCGCGCCCGCCGGCGGGGGCTTCCACGGAGGAGCGGACGCACGCCCCGGAGCCCGACCCGGTGCTCGTCGACGGGCTGGTCTCGGCCGGGCTGCTCCGCCCGGGTCCGGGCGGCCGG
The DNA here is from genome assembly GCF_042670205.1 of Luteimicrobium sp. NPDC057192. NCBI lineage: Bacteria > Bacillati > Actinomycetota > Actinomycetes > Micrococcales > Luteimicrobium > Luteimicrobium sp. NPDC057192. The sequence goes on from NZ_JBHUWD010000045.1 coordinate 8,113, forward strand.
CTCGACGACGCCGCCGCGGAGATCCTCCGGACCGCCTCGGCGCTGGGACGGTACGGGATCGAGCCGCGCCACCTGCGCTCGCTGCGCACCGCCGTGGACCGGCAGGTCGCGCTGGCCGCCCAGGTGGTGGCTCCGCTGCGAAGCCAGCAGTCGCCGGCCGCGCACGTGCGCGCCGACGAGACGGCCGACGAGATCGGCGACCTGTTCGTCCGGCTGCACGCGGCGTGGCTGCGGCAGGAGATCGCCGACCTCGCCTGACCGAGACGCTCACAGCCCTCGTGCCGCACCCGGCGCGTCCGTCGTACGGTGGAGTGATGGCTGGTGGTGACGACGACCCCATGGTTCCCGTCGACGTGCTCGGCGTGCGGCAGCTCGGCGACCAAGAGGTCGTCGTGCTGCTCCTCGACCCGAGCTCGGGGCTCGTCGTGCCGATCGCGATCGGCCCCCGCGAGGCGACGGCGATCGCGAGCGCCCAGGCGGGTGTGGTCCCGCCGCGGCCGATGACCCACGACCTCCTGCGGGACCTCTTGCGGGCCACGGGCGTGGAGCTCGAGGCGACGCGGGTCGTCGCGCTGCGGGACGGCGTGTTCTTCGCGGAGCTCGCCCTGTCGAACGGGGAGCGGGTGGACTCGCGGGCGTCGGACGCGATCGCGCTCGCCGTGCGCACGGGGGCGCCGGTCCTCTGTGCCGCCGAGGTGGTGGCGCGGGCCGGCGTGGAGGTCGTCGACGACGCGGGGGCGCGCGAGGTCGAACGGTTCCGGTCGTTCCTGGACGGTGTCGAGCCGGAGGACTTCGGTCCGTGACCGACTCTCGACCTCAGGTCGAAGGTCATGGTCGGTGTCGGCGGTCGGCCGACGGGCTCAGGTGGAGGGTGAGAGTTTGCCCCGCCGGGTGAAACCTTCGACCTGAGGGTCGGGCTGGGGGATTGGTCGGCGGTGTCGCGACACGCCCGATACGCTGGAGGGCGAGGTCGTTGACCCGCCCCCCGGCCACCCCTAGCGTGGACGGGAGTCGAGCAGCCCCGTGAACGCGGTGGAGTGCGAGAACGGCCGAGGACGCAGGGCCCGGTAGGAGGCACAGATGAGCAGCAACGGTGACGCGGGCGCGAGCAGCACGCCCGTGCCGCAGGGCGCCCAGGGCCTCCTGTTCGGTGACGCGATCGCGGAGCAGGACGAGTCGATCGGGTACCGCGGCCCGACGGCGTGCCGGGCGGCCGGCATCACGTACCGGCAGCTCGACTACTGGGCGCGGACAGGCCTCGTGGAGCCGAGCGTCAAGCCGGCGCAGGGCTCCGGTTCGCACCGGCTCTACGGCTTCCGCGACATCCTCGTCCTCAAGATCGTCAAGCGCCTGCTCGACACAGGGGTCTCGCTGCAGCAGATCCGCGCGGCGGTCCACACGCTCCGGGAGCGGGGCGTGAACGACCTGGCCGGCATCACGCTCATGAGCGACGGGGCGAGCGTCTACGAGTGCACGTCCGCCGACGAGGTGATCGACCTCGTCCAGGGCGGGCAGGGCGTCTTCGGGATCGCCGTCGGGCGCGTCTGGCGCGAGGTCGAGGGCACGCTCGCCGAGCTGCCCACCGAGAGCCTCGAGGACGCCGCGCCGGACGTCGAGGACGAGCTCGCCGCCCGTCGTCGGGCCCGCAGCGCCAGCTGACCTCCACCGCGCGCCGACCGGCCGCGGAGGCGGACAATCGGGGCATGAAGCTCGAGATCCTGGGCCATGCCTGCGCACGCCTGACCGACCGTTCCGGCTCCCTCGTCGTCGACCCCGGCACCTTCTCCTCGCCGGGCGCCCTCGCGACCGCGGACGCGGTGCTCGTGACGCACGAGCACGCCGACCACCTGGACGTCGACGCGCTGCTCGCCGCGCTGGCGGAGCGCACGCACGTCGAGGTGTGGGCGCCGGCGGCAGTCGTCGCGGCGCTGCAGGCGCGCGGGGTGGGGCTCCAGCGCCTGCACGAGGCCGTGCCCGGCACGGCGGCGACCGTTCTCGGTCATGACGTCGACGTCGTGGGCGGCGTGCATGCGTCGATCCATGCGGACCTGCCGCGCATCGCGAACGTCGGCTACCTGATCGACGGCGCGGTGCTCCACCCGGGCGACTCGTTCGTCGCGCTGCCGCCGGGCGCGCACGTGCACGTCCTGCTGACCCCCGTCTCGGGTCCGTGGCTCAAGCTCGCGGAGATCGTCGACTGGGTCCGGGCCGTGCAGCCCGCTGTCGTCGTGCCGATCCACGACGCGCTGCTCTCGCCCGTCGGACGCGGCTCGGTCCTGCGCCAGCTCGGCCCGGAGGGTCTGGGCGCGGGCTGGGCGTGGACCGTCGTGGACCTCGCGGACGAGGGCGCGTCGCTCGACGTCGAGCCGGATCCGGCGGCGCGGGCGCCGTTCGTCGCGCACGAGCTCGCGCTCGAGCATCCGGAGTTCGCCGGCGTGCCGGTGCTGGAGCGGGACGAGACCGTCGCCCCGCGCCCGGAGGAGGAGGCTGCGGACGCGGACGGCCGGGCGGGCTGAGCGCTGCGGCCACGCACAGGGGATCCTTACCGTTCACCCGGGCGACGCCGAGCGGACGCCCGGGTGACATCCGGGTCCGGTCGACTGCGTGGGGCGGCAGGCGTTGCCGCACCGACCAGTCGAAAGGGACATCATGCGCATGACCCGTGCCGGCCGCCGCGCCGGCCTCGCCATGGCACTCGTCGGGGGGCTCGCCGTCGCAGCGACGGCCGCCACCGCCGTGGGCACCGATCTGACCGGGAACGGCGACGCTCGCCGCATCCACGGGGACCAGTCCTCGTCCGTCAAGCACGCGATCAAGGGCGGCACCGCCCGCAACGTCATCCTGCTCATCGGCGACGGGATGGGTGACTCCGAGATCACGCTCGCGCGTGACTACCAGTACGGCGCCGCGGGCCGCCTGCCGGGCATCGACGCCCTGCCGCTGACCGGCCAGTACACGACCTACGCGCTCGACAGGAGCAACGGCCGGCCGGACTACGTGACCGACTCCGCGGCCTCCGGGTCGGGCTGGTCGACGGGCACCAAGACGTACAACGGCGCGATCTCGGTCGACATCGACGGGAAGGCGCAGCGCAGCCTCCTCGAGCTCGCGAAGGCCGGCGGCCTGCGCACGGGCGACGTCTCGACGGCCGAGCTCCAGGACGCGACCCCGGCCGTGCAGGTCGCGCACGTGTCGGAGCGGGGCTGCTACGCGCCGTCGTCGACGACGAAGAGCTGCCCGGAGAACGCGCTCGAGAACGGCGGCGCGGGCTCCATCACGGAGCAGCTCCTCGGCACCCGCCCCGACGTCACGCTCGGCGGCGGCGCGGCCTCGTTCCGCGAGACCGCGAAGGCGGGCGCGTGGCAGGGCAAGACGCTGCTCGACCAGGCGAAGGCGCGCGGCTACCAGGTCGTCACCGACGCGGCGGGTCTCGCGAAGGTCCGGAAGGCCGACCAGAAGGCGCCGGTCCTCGGCCTCTTCGCCGACGGCAACTTCGCCACGCGCTGGGCCGGCCCGCTCGCCACGCACACGGGCGGAGCCGAGACGCCGGTCCGCTGCACGGCCAACCCGAGCCTGCCGGCCACCCAGCCCAAGCTCGCCGACATGACGTCGAAGGCGATCTCGCTGCTCGACGACCGCCGGTCGGGCAAGGGCTTCTTCCTCCAGGTCGAGGGTGCGAGCATCGACAAGCAGGACCACGCCGCGAACCCGTGCGGCCAGATCGGCGAGACCGTCGACCTGGACGAGGCCGTGCAGGCCGCGCTCGCGTTCGCCAAGAAGGACGGCCACACGCTCGTCGTCGTGACGGCCGACCACGGCCACTCGAGCCAGATCGTCTACCCGGGCACGACGACGCCGGGTCTGACCCGCACGCTCGTCACGGCCGACGACCAGCCGATCACCGTCGCGTACGGGACGGCGGACGTCGGCGGGTCGCAGGACCACACCGGCACCCAGGTGCGGGTCGCCGGCTACGGCCCGCGCGCCGCGAACGTCGTCGGTCTCACGGACCAGACGGACCTGTTCTTCACGATCCGGGACGCCCTGCGGCTCGACTCGCGTCCGTCGGGCTCGCACGGTCACGGGCACGGCTCGCACCACTGAGGCCACCGGTCCGCGGGGCCCGCACCCGGCGTCGTCATCGGCGCCGGGTGCGGGCCTTCGTCGTGCGGTCTTGAATGAGGACGTGACCGCCGTCCCCGCCCCGCCACCCGCATCCGTGAGCGCCCCGGCGCTCGGTTCTCCCGGCCCGTCGCCCTGGGCGCGCCCGGCCGCCGACGTGGCCGCCGGGCTCGGTTCCGGTCCGGACGGGCTCGGTTCCGCCGCGGCGGCACGGGTCCTCGCCGAGGTCGGGCCGAACGAGCTGCCGCCGCCCGAGCGCCCGCCGCTGTGGCGCCGCGTCCTCGTCCAGTTCCAGGACGTGCTCGTGTACGTGCTGCTGGTGTCGGCCGGGCTCAAGGCGATCCTCGGGGAGTGGATCGACTTCACGATCATCCTGCTCGTGGCCGTGGTGAATGCGGCGGTCGGGTTCATCCAGGAAGGCCGCGCCGAGAGCGCGCTCGACGGCATCCGGCAGATGCTCTCGCCGTCCGCGGAGGTCCGGCGTGACGGGTCGTGGGCGACGGTCGACGCGTCGGAGGTCGTCCCGGGCGACGTCGTCCGGGTGCGGCCGGGGGAGCGCGTGCCCGCCGACGTGCGCGTGCTCGAGGCGACGAGCCTGCGCGTCGAGGAGTCGGCGCTCACGGGAGAGTCGCTGCCCGCGGCGAAGGACGCCGACCCGGTGGACCCGCAGGCCGGCGTCGGGGACCGGACGAGCATGCTCTTCTCCGGGACCATCGTGGTCGCGGGGACGGGGTCGGGCGTCGTGGTGGCGACGGGCGGGGCGACCGAGCTCGGCCGGATCCAGGGGCTCGTCGCCGAGGCGGACGACCTGTCGACCCCGCTGACCCGGCAGCTCGGGCGGTTCGGCACCGCGATCGCGCTCCTGATCCTCGTGCTGGGTGTCGTGATGGCCGTGATCGGGCACACCCTGCACCACTTCTCGGTCGACGAGCTGCTCTCGGCGTCGATCGGGTTCGCCGTCGCCGCAGTCCCCGAAGGGCTGCCCGCGCTCGTGACGATCACGCTCGCCCTCGGCGTGCAGCAGATGGCGCGCCGGAACGCGATCACCCGGCGCCTGCCGTCCGTCGAGACGCTGGGCGCGGTCACGACGATCTGCTCCGACAAGACGGGCACGCTGACCAAGAACGAGATGACGGCTCGCGTGGTGCGGACCGCGGGCGGCACGTTCGACGTCGACGGCGCGGGGTACGCGCCCGAGGGTGCGGTCACCGCCTCCGACGGCGCGGCCGCGGCGCTCACCGCGCACGCCGACCTGCGCGGCGTCGTCGAGGCGGTCGCCCTGTGCAACGACGCGCAGGTGGTGCCCGGGACGAACGGCTGGGCACTCGTCGGCGAGCCGACCGAGGGTGCGTTGCGGACCCTCGCCCTCAAGGCCGGGGAGGACGGCGCCGGCTGGGAGCGCGTCGCGGTGCTGCCGTTCGACTCGGCCGTGAAGTACATGGCGACGCTCGACGCGCACGCGGGCGACGTCGTCGTGCACGTCAAGGGTGCGCCCGACCGGGTGCTCTCACGGTGCGCGACCCAGGTGCGGCCCGACGGGACCACCGAGCCGATCGACCCGGCGTTCTGGGAGGCGCAGGTCGACGCCCTCGGCGCGCGCGGCCTGCGGGTGCTCGCGGCGGCCCGCCGGTCCGCGGCCCCGGACACCCGCGACGTGTCCGACGACGACCTCCACGCGCTCGAGCTCTGCGGACTGATCGGGATCGTCGACCCGCCGCGGCCCGAGGCCGTCGAGGCGGTCGCCGACTGCCACCGGGCGGGGATCGCGGTCAAGATGATCACCGGCGACCACCCGGGCACGGCCGTCGCGATCGGCAAGGAGCTGGGGATCCTCGACCCGGACGGTCGCCCGCTGGGGCCGGGGACGCCCGACGAGGACACCGCTCCGACCGTCCTCACCGGCGCCGAGCTCGAGGCGATGAGCAACGAGCAGCTGCGCGCCGTCGTGCAGGACGTCGACGTCTACGCGCGCACGAGCCCCGAGCACAAGATCCGAATCGTGTCGGCGCTGCAGGCCCACCGCCAGGTCGTCGCGATGACCGGCGACGGCGTCAACGACGCCCCCGCGCTGAGCCAGGCCGACGTCGGGGTCGCGATGGGCATCAAGGGCACCGAGGCCACCAAGGAGGCCGCGGACGTCGTCCTCGCCGACGACAACTTCGCCACGATCGAGCGCGCCGTGGAGGAGGGGCGCCGGATCTACGACAACGTCCGCAAGTCCGTCCTGTTCCTGCTGCCGACGAACGGGGCGCAGGCCCTCGTCATCCTCGTGGCCGTGCTGTTCGGGCTCACCCTGCCCCTCACGCCCGTCCAGGTGCTCTGGGTCAACATGGTCACGGCGGTCACCCTGTCCCTCGCGCTCGCCTACGAGAAGGCGGAGCAGGGGATCATGGACCGCCCGCCACGCGACCCGGACGCCTCGCTCGTGGGGCGGGCTGCGCTGGGACGCATCCTGCTCGTCTCGGCCGTCATCGGCGGCGCCACGCTCGTGGTCTTCTTCACCGAGCGGGCAGGCGACATGAGCGTCGCCCAGGCGCAGACCACCGCGGTCACCACCCTGGTCTTCGGGCAGCTCGCGTACCTGTTCAGCTGCCGGTTCCTGGGCCGGTCGAGCATCACGCTCGACGTGCTGCGCGGCAACCGCGTCCTGTGGATCTCGTCGGCGTCGCTCGTCGTCCTGCAGCTCGTGTTCGTGTACGCGCCGTTCATGCACACGCTCTTCGACTCGGCCGCGGTCGGTTGGCGCGGCTGGTGGGTGCCGCTCGTCCTCGCCGTCGCCGTGTTCCTCTTCGTCGAGGCGGTGAAGGCGGTCGGCCGCCGGCGCGAGCGGTCGCGCGCCGACAGCCCCACCGGCCGTGTCAGTGGTTCCGTAGCGCCTTGACGAGCTCGGCCTTCTTCATCGACGACCGGCCCTCGATCCCGATCTCCGCAGCGCGCTTGCGCAGGTCCGTGACGGTCCAGTCCTCGTAGCTCGGGGAGCCGCCGCCCTTCTTGCCGACCTTCGAGCGCGAGCTGCCCGCCGCGGCGTTCGCGATGCGCGCGCTCTTCTCCTTCGAGTTCCCCTCGCCGCGGAGCTCCTCGTAGAGCTTCTTGTCCTTGACGCTCGGTCCTGGGCTGCGCTTGGGCATCTCGTCCTCCTCGGGTCGCGGTCGCGTCGGTGGCCCGTCGCGCCCGGGTCACCTCGCCTCCACCGTGCGCACGTCCGACGCCGTCCGCACCTCGGAGCGCACCGAGCGCCGACCCAGGAGCAAGCCGTGCAGGGCGAGGGCCGAGACGGCACCGAGGAGCGCGCCGTCGAGGTAGTGGCAGTACATGGCGCCCAGGTAGGACGGACCGCCCCACGCGTTCGCCGTGAAGCTCGGGTCCAGCCCGGCGAAGACCTGCTCGCCCGCCCGGTAGAACCCGTACAGGAAGATCACCGCGAACGGCAGCGACACGACCACGCGGACAGCGGCGCCCGGGCTCCGGACCGCCCGGCGCAGCGTCAGCCGCACCCGCTCGCCCGCCGCCCGGGTGAACGGCGCCCGGATCGCCGCGACCAGACGCCCGCGCACCGCGAGCACCGCGACCACCACGACCGCGAGCGCCGTCAGCACGAGGTGCACGGTCCAGGCCGCCGTGTCGCCGTGATGGACGGCCACGGTGTCGCCGCGGCGGGCGTAGACGCCCACCCCGGAGACGAGCCCCGCCGCGAAGAGCGCGGCCGAGGTGAGGACGATCGGACGGGAGAGCCGGTTCGGTGTGTTCATGGCTCGAGCCTCCCGCCGGACGACCGCGCGGCGCGTCGTGCTCGCGGACGGAACCGGCCGTCGTCCCGCAGGACGAGCACGACCCGCGACCGTCCCCGAGAACGACGCGGCCCGTCGTCCTCCAGGAGGACGACGCCCCAGGTGACCCGGCCCTAGGGTCGGTGCCATGACCCACCCCGCCCCGCCCGTGCACGGACCCGCCCCGGTGGCCCCGCGCCGGCGCCCGGGACGGCGCGCACCCGGGCCGTGGCTCGACATCGCGGTGGCGGTCGCGTCCTTCGCGCTCTTCACGCTCCCGGTCGTCCTGTCGCCGCCGAGCGACGCCCACCCCCTCGCCACGCCCCTCCTCGGGCTCCTCGTGGCAGCGCCGCTCGCGTGGGCGCGACGGGCGCCGACGGTCGCCCTGGCACTGGTCTCCGCCGGGCTCGTCGCCGCCGCGCTCACCGGCGTCCGGGTCACCCCGTTCGTGAGCGACCTCGGCCCCGCGCTCGGCGTCGCCGCCTACGCGTGCGCGACACGCCTCCCACGCCGGACCGCCCTCATCGCGGTCGGAGCAGCAGCCGCCGTCGTGTCCGCGACCGACCTCGTCGCCCTCCACCTGTGGCCGGACCGCGATCAGGACCTCGTCCAGCTCCTGATCGCCGGCGCCGGATGGTTCATCGGCGACGTCGTACGCGCCCGGCGCGGCTTCGCCGAGGCGCTCGCGGCCGAGGAGGAGAGGCTCGCGCGCGAGGCGGACGCGCGGATCCGCGCTGAGGAGCGGCTGCGGGTGTCGCGCGACGTGCACGACGTCGTCTCGCACGCCCTGTCGCTCGTCGCGGTCCGCTCGGGCGTCGGCCGGGTGCTGCTCGACGACGACCCGGAGCAGGCACGGGCGGCGCTGGCGACGATCGAGGAGGTCAGCCGGCGTGCCCTCACCGAGCTGAGGGCCGTCCTCGCCGGTCTGCGGGACGTCGGCGACACGGCTCCGGGCACGGCCGAGCCCACGCTCGACGACGTGCCGGCGCTCGTCGCGTCGGTCGGCGAGGCCGGCGTCGACGCGGAGCTGCGGGTCGCCGGCGACGCCGGGTACGACCGGTTGCTCGAGACCTCCGCCTACCGGGTGGTCCAGGAGGCCCTGACGAACGCCGTCAAGCACGCGCCCGGGGCCCGGGTCCGGGTGACCCTGCAGCGCGTCCGGCCGCTCGTGGTCGTCGTCGAGAACACGTCCCCGACCGACCGGACCGGTGAGCCGCTCACCGGGTCGGGCTCCGGCCTCGACGGCATCCGCGCGCGGGTCGAGCTGCACGGCGGGCACGCCGACGCGGGCCCGGACGACCGCGGCGGCTGGCGCGTCCGGGCCGTCTTCGGGCCCGACGTCCCGGCAGAACTCACCGAAGCACCCCATACTGGGGCGCGTGCCGGACAACAGAGGCGTCCTGATGCCTGATCTGGGCGACCCCGTGGCCCCCGACCCGACGCGCGTGCTCGTCGTCGACGACGAGGCGCTGGTGCGTGCGGGGTTCCGGGCGCTCGTCGGGTCCGCGCCCGACCTCGAGGTCGTGGGGGAGGCGTCGCACGGCGCCGACGCGGTCCGCCAGGCCCGGGCCCTCCACCCCGACGTCGTCCTCATGGACCTGCGCATGCCGGTCATGGACGGGCTCGAGGCCACCCGCTACCTCGTGGGCGAGCCCGACGGGCCGCGGGTGCTCGTAGTCACGACGTTCGACCACGACGAGCACGTCTTCCAGGCCCTGCGCGCGGGCGCGAGCGGGTTCGTCCTCAAGGACACGCCCCCGGAACGGCTGCTGGAGGCCATCCGGGTCGTCGCGACCGGCGAGTCGCTGCTCGCGCCGAGCGTGACCACGCGGCTCGTCGCGGCGTTCGTCCGGCAGCCGCCCACCGCGCCGGCGTCCTCCGCCGTCGACGACCGTCTCGCCGGGCTCACGGACCGCGAGCGCGAGGTCCTCGCGCTGGTCGCACGGGGCCGGTCCAACGCGGAGCTCGCCGCCGAGCTCGTCGTCGAGCTCACCACGGTCAAGACGCACGTGAGCCGGCTCCTGACGAAGCTCGGCGCCCGTGACCGCGCCCAGCTCGTCGTCCTGGCGTACGAGACAGGCCTGGTGACGCCGTCGGCCCGGGCCGACGGCTAGGGCGTGTCTCCTAACTCCGAGGTGAGGTGGTCGGCAAACTAGCGGTGGTGAGTCGGTTGGCTTCGCAGCCGAGTTCCGGTCCACGACAACTGTGTGCGCCCCGGGGCGCTTCGGGTTTCACGACGGGAGCCAGGGTGCTTGAGAGGTTCGCCGAACACTTCCGGGTCGAAGTTTCGCCCATGTCAACGATCAGCGCTACGGATCTCCTGCGCCGGTCAGGCGGCACGACGATCCGTGGAGGGCTCTACCGGATCCATACCTCTACCTCGGCGGGACGCGCCGATGCGCTGGTGCGCGCGGCCTACCCGGAGTTCACGTCCACCGTCTCGTGCTTCGGGCACGACTGGCTCGGGCGGCAGTTCTCCCTAGACGCAAGACGCGGGCCAGCGCACGAACCGACCGTCCTCATGTTCGAAATCGGCACAGGCGAGGCGCTGGAGATCCCCGTGCCCTTTTCCGAGTTCCATGACATCGAGCTGGTGGACTACCCGGGCGCAGCACTCGCCGCGGGGTTCTTCGAGACGTGGCTAGAGTCAGGCCAGCCGTCTCCCTCGCCTGACCAGTGCGTCGGGTATCGCGTGCCTCTCTTCCTGGGCGGCGACGACGACATCACGAACCTCGAGATGACTGACCTCGACGTCTACTGGTCCTTGCTCGGCCAGATGCGAGTGGGCCTGAGCGGCGCCAGCGAAGGAACAGCCGTGGCACGGGTCGACTTGGGCGACATGCCCTAGCGTGGGACCGTGCGCGACGATGCGACGGCCGGCGACGCCCCGGCCCCCGACGACACCCCCGACGACGGCCCCTGGGCGCCCGACGACGCGGGCCGCCGCGAGACGGTCGCCGAGCGGCTCGACCGGAACTGGAACGAGCTGCTCCAGGAGCTGCGCGTCACCCAGACCGGCGCCCAGGTCCTCACGGGCTTCCTCCTGACCGTCCCGTTCCAGCAGCGGTTCGGGCGCCTCGACGACCTCGAGGTCGTCACGTACCTCGTCCTCGTCGCGCTCTCGACGACCGCGACCGGCCTCCTCGTCGCGCCCGTGAGCCTGCACCGCTACCTGTTCCGGCGGCGGCTCAAGCGCGAGACCGTCGTCCTCGGGCACAGGCTCGCGCGCCTGGGGCTGCTGGCCCTGGGCCTGACGATCGTGGGTTGCGTGTTCTTCCTCTTCGACGTGGTCGTCTCGGTCGCGGCCGGGGCGGTCGCCGGAGGAGTGGCGCTGTGCGGGCTGATCGGCCTGTGGGTCGTGCTGCCGTGGTCGGTGGCCCGTCGGTCGCCCGGATCGACCCCGGCACCCTTCTGAGCCGTCCGGCCGCTCAACGGGCAACGGCAGCCACGGTGGTGCTGACCAGGTCCGCGGCCGCCGACGCCTTCGGGGTCGCGCCCTTCGCCGCGAAAGCGGCGGCGGCGAGCACGAGGGTCGCGCTCGAGGCGATCGTCCGGACGAGGTTCCCGGCGTTCCAGCGACCGATGAAGTCCGCCCAGACGGTCGCCGGGTCGGCGTGCGGCTTCGCGGCCGCGAGCGCCTGGTTGAGCGGGACGTTCACGGCGCCCGTCGTGACGATCGTCCCGACGACGTAGACGGCGGCGGCGGCGAGCAGGAGCAGGCCGGCGGTGCGCTGGCCCGAGCGCAGCGCGAGGAACCCCGCGACCGCGGCGAAGACGGGGACCAGCATGAACACCGCGAGGAACAGCGGGTTCTCGATCCGGGCGTTGATCTGGCGCATCGCGGGAACGGCCGTCGCGGGGCCTGCCGCCGACAGCCCCGGCATGACGCCGACCGCGAAGGCGAAGAACGTGCCGGCCATCGCTCCCGCGGAGAGGACGGTGAGACCGGTCAGGACGGCGGTGAGAGGACGCACGGTGACTCCTTCGAGGCTGCGGCGGCCGGACGACCACCTGCCACTGAGTCAACCGGGTCGCGCGACCTGCGGACATGGCCCAGACGCTCGACAGCATGCGCGAGCGTCTCAGGGCGTCACTCCTGCCGGGCCGCCCGCCGGCGAGCCAGCTCCTCGACCGCGGTCGGGAGCGTCGTCTCGAAGTCGATCAGCTTGGCCCAGGTCGGCGTCACGACGATCCGGACCATGCCGTCGACGTAGAGCGACCGCACCTCGGCCTCCCACGTGACCCGCTGCTCGGGGGTCATCTGGTAGGTCGTGTTGGCCTCGACGAACTCGTCGGGGATGCCGTCCACCGGGTCGAGCTCGGCGCGCCCGCGGATCAGGAGGATCTTCGGCGGGTGGACCTCGGTGTCGATGGTCAGCGCGACCGCGGGGGCGGCACGGAGCGCGGCGACCTTCGGAGCGCCCGGCGGCGAGCACATCACGATCGTCGAGCCGTTCCACGAGAACCCGATCGGGATGCAGCGGGGCGTGCCGTCCGGCGCGACGTACGCGAGCCGTGTCAGGTCGCGGGCCAGCAGCTCGCGGCTCGTCGGACGGTCGAGGATCTCGGCGATCTCGTCGGGTCGCATGGCATCTCCCTCGTTGCGTGCGGTCCGACCACCGTGCCACGAGGCGGCCGTCGTGTCGTGCCCTGAGGGTGCACCGCTGCGCCTACGGTGACGGGGTGGACCCCCTCACCGCGCTCCTCGACGGCCCTCGCGCGCGCGGGGCGTTCCTGCTCCGCGCGTCGTTCGACCCGCCGTGGTCGGTGCGGATCGCCGACGAGGCCCCCGCCACGGTCGTCGCGGTCACCCACGGCAGCGCCGCGTTCGCGTCCGACGCGGGGCCGCAGGTGATCCTCGGACCCGGCGACATCGTCGTCGTCCCCGGCCCCACGCCGTACACCATGGCCCACACGCCCGGGACCCCGCCGGACGTCGTCGTGCACCCGGGGCAGGTCTGCCGGTCGCCCGCGGGGGAGCCCATGACCGAGCGCATGACGCTCGGGCTGCGCGCGTGGGGGAACGCGCTGCCGGGCGAGGCGCGCATGCTCGTCGGCACGTACCCGCTGCCCGACGCGACGAGCCGGCGCATCCTCGCCGGCCTGCCGCCGCTCGCGGTCCTCGGTCCCACCGGTGCGGCGCGGCGCCTCGTCGACGTGCTCGACGACGAGCTCGCGCGTGACGAGCCGGGGCAGGAGGTCGTCCTCGACCGGGTGCTCGACCTGCTCCTCGTGACCGCGCTGCGCGACTGGTTCGCCGCGCCCGGCGCCGACCGCCCGGGCTGGCTGCGCGCAGCCCACGACCCGGACGTCGGGCGCGCGCTCGCGGCGATCCACGACGACCCGGCCCACGGCTGGACGGTGGAGTCGCTCGCGGCCGGCGCGGGAATGTCGCGCGCGGCGTTCGCGCGACGGTTCCGCGAGCTGGTCGGCGAGACGCCGCTCGGCTACCTCACGGGCGTGCGGCTCGCGCTCGCGGCGGACCTGCTGACGTCGTCGGACGCGACGCTCGAGACGGTGGCCCGACGCGTCGGGTACGCGACGCCGTTCGCGCTGAGCGCCGCGTTCAAGCGGGTCCACGGGCTCAGCCCGCAGCAGTACCGGGCTCGCTGAGGGGGAGGGGCTCCGCGGGCGAGGTCCCGCCCGGCGCCTCGGACCGGAGGGTGAGCGGGTGCGCGGCGATCGCCGCGGCGAGCTCGCCCTCGATCCGGTCGAGGTAGACGCCGGTCGTGGCGATCGACGCGTGCCCGAGGAGCTCGGCGACCACCTTGACGTCCCAGCCGTGCGCGACGAGCAGCGTCGCTGTCGTGTGCCGCAGGGCGTGCGGCGTCGCACCGCGGCGCAGGTCGCCGGGGACGCGCCTCATGGCGCGCGTCAGCAGCGCCCGCACCGACTGGGCGTCCATGCGACGCCCCCGCCAGCTCAGCAGCAGCGCCCGCTGGGCGTCGGCCGACGCGTCGCCGCGTGCCAGGAGCGAGGGCCGGAGGCCGCCCAGGTAGTCGCTCAGGGCGTCCTCGAGCGGCGCCGAGAGGCTGACCGTCCGCACCGCGCCACCCTTGCCCCGGATGCGCCAGCGGGCGGCGCCGGGCTCGCGGACGACGTCGTCGAGATCGGCCCGCACGAGCTCGGACACGCGCGGCCCCAGAACCAGGAGCAGCGCGATCACGAGCCGGTCGCGGAGGGCGAGGTCCTGGTCGCGGCGCGCGGGCTGCTCGTGCACCGCGCCCTCCGTGGCGTCCAGGAGCGCCTTGGCCGACGACGCCGGCAGCGCGGTGCGCTCGACGCGCAGGCCGCCGCGCGTGCGGGCCGGGGGAGCGGCCCAGAGGAACGGGTTGGCCTGGACCCAGGCGTGCTTGGTGGCGTGCGTGAAGAACCGCGAGACGGACTGGCGGAAGCGATTGACGCTCGCGGTCGACCTGCCCGGTCCGCCCGGTTTCTCCGACGGGTCGCTGTAGCGGGCGTCGGGGGCGAGCTGGTAGCGGACGAGGACGTCGTCGAGATCCTCGCCCGAGATGTCGTCGAGGACGCGGTCAGGTCCCGCGAGGACCGAGAACTCGCGCAGGTCGCGCGTGTAGGTGTCGCGGGTCGTGGGGGAGAGGATGCCGCGCAGGGTCTCCGCGTCGACGACCGTGCGGTAGCGGCGGACCGCCTCGGCGACGGTGAGCCTGACGACGCGGGGCGGTGCTGCCACGGGACCTCCTGGGGGCTTCGGACGGGACGACCGTAGGGGACGGGTCAGACATCACGGACGACGGGCGGCCGGGGCTGGCGGCCGAGCCTCTGCGAAACTGTTCAGTTGAGACATACAAAATGGTATCAATCGGACATCGACCCGATGGCGGGAGCGATGTCCGGGGTCGGGCGTAGCGTCGCCATCAACCCGTCACCCCGTCCACCGGCTCGAAGGGGAGTCCACTCATGAGCACGCTCACCGACCGCCCGAACACGGCGCTCCTGGTCGTCGACGTCCAGAACGGCGTGGTGGGCGAGGCCTATCACCGTGACGCCGTCGTCGCGAACGTCGCAGCCCTCGTCGACAAGGCGCGAGCCGCCGACGTGCCCGTCGTGTGGGTCCAGCACTCGCACCCGGAGGGAATGCCGCGCGGGGGCGAGGGGTGGGAGATCGTGCCCGAGCTGACCGTGGCGCGCGACGAGCCCGTCGTCCAGAAGGAGTACCCGGACTCGTTCGAGGACACGGACCTCGAGGAACGGCTGGCCGAGCTCGCCGTGGGCAGCCTCGTGGTGGCGGGCGCGCAGACCGACGAGTGCATCCGGTCGACGCTCCACGGCGCGATCGCGCGCGGCTACGACGCGACGCTCGTGTCGGACGCGCACACCACCGAGGACCTCTCGGAGTTCGGTGCGCCGACGCCCGACCTCGTGATCGCGCACACCAACCTGTACTGGGAGAACCACCGGGCGCCGAGGCGCCGGGCAGGGACGGTCACGACCGCCGAGGTCAGCTTCGAGACGGTGTCGGACGCTCGTGCAGAGCGCGCGTGAGGCGCCGCTCGAGCCGGCCGGACGGCTGGGCGTGCTGCCGCTCGTCGGTGGGCGTCCAGCCTGCGCGCAGGTAGACGCCCTGCGCGCGGGCGTTGTCGTCGAGCACCCAGAGGGTGAGCTCGTGAGCGCCGAGCGTGACGGCCCAGCGCTCGACCCGAGCCAGGAGCGCGGCCGCCGTGCCCTGGCCCCAGGCGCGCGGGTCGACCGCGAGGTAGGACAGCTCGGCTCGCTGTGCGTCAGGAGCCGCCACGCCGAAGCCGGTCGGCCGGTGGGAACCCGTCGCGAGGAACAGGACGGCGCCCGGCGGCGCGAGCCGGGCCCGGATGCCGGCGAGCTGGCGTTCCCAGGGCGCCGGCGTGTCGAGTCCGTCACGGCGTGCCGTCGCCTCGGCCCAGATTCTCGCTGCGGACGCGATGTCGTCGTCGGTCGCTTCGGCGGTCGTGAGGACGCGCACCCGGGTCGACGGCACCGGCTTCATCGTCGCACCGCAGCGTAGGCGTCGATGCGGGGCGAGAGGGGCGCCGTCGGCCCCGAGAGGGGTGCGCCCACCAGGCGTAATGACATAACGTACATTATCGGATCGCGACGAGAGTGGATTACCGGACCGGTCCGGGGTCGTCAGGCGCCGCGTCGCAGCGGGTAGGCCAGCGTCGTGAACAGCGCGTCGTGCAGTGCGGTGTTCGAGTAGAGGCCGCCGCCGGCGTCGCTCGCGTGCCCTCCGGTGACGTCGGTGAACGCGCCGCCTGCCTCGTCGACGAGCAGGATCCAGGGTGCGTGGTCCCACGCGTGGTAGCCCTCGGCAAGCAAGGCGTCGATCTCCCCGCGGACGAGCTCCACCAACGGCAACGGGCTCGACGGCGGCCGGAACCCGGACGGCAGCTCCGCCCGGGCGGCGCCCTCGAACGCTTCGAGGGCTGCGTCACCGACGCGCGACGTGGCGCTGACGGCGAGCCGGCGAGCTCCGCCGTCGACGGCGGGCCACGGGCCTTCGAAGGCCCCGCCGCCTCGTGTCGCCCACCAGCGCAGGCCCAGCGCGGGCGAGGTCACGACCGCCAGCTCGGTGACCCCGCCGACCTCGAGCGCGACGTGGATCCGCCAGTTCGGGTCGTTCCTGGCGAAGTAGCCCGTGCCGTCGATCGGGTCGAGGATCCAGACCCGCTCGGACTCCCCCGTGCGGCCGTGCTCCTCACCGAGGAACGCGTCGCCGGGACGGGCTGCGGCGAGGCTCTCGCGCAGAAGCCGCTCGACGGCGAGGTCGGCGTCCGTGACCGGCGTTCCGTCCGCCTTCGTCGTCGCGGTGACGCCCGTGGCGAAGAACGTCAGGGCGAGGCCGGCGGCGCGGTCCGCGGCGTCGAACGCCACCTCGAGGTCTGTCAGGTGTCCCATCGCCGCCACGGTAGCGCCGCGAGCGGCGCGGTGGGACCGGCGTACGCCGCGCGGACAGTGCGCTCCCCCCGCCGTGCGCCCGCGCGCGGATCCTCGAGCAGCACAATGTCCGAAATGTGAGGGCGTAGCCTGCTGGAGAAGGCTCACGCGACGAGGAGGTCGCTCATGGCGACGGTGAGCGTGCGGTACGTCGTCGACGACGTCGACGCGGCGATCGCGTTCTACACCCAGGTCCTCGGCTTCGAGCTGGTCATGCACCCGGCCGAGGCGTTCGCGATGCTGACGCGCGGCGACCTGCGGCTCGTGCTCAGCAGACCCGGTGGCGGTCCGGGCGGCGGTCAGGCGATGCCCGACGGCACGATCCCGGCACCCGGCGGCTGGAACCGTTTCGCGCTCGAGGTCGACGACCTCGCGTCCCTGGTCTCGGACCTCCGCGGGCGCGGGATCCGGTTCCGGAGCGGCGTCGTCGAGGGCGTGGGCGGACGGCAGGTCATCGTCGAGGACCCGTCCGGGAACCCTGTGGAGCTGTTCGAGCCGATCCTCGACGAGGCCCGCCTGCGCCCCGAGTGACACTGCTCCCCCGGCTGGACGGCGTCCGGGCGTCAGGGCGCGACGGAGCCAGGCCGCGTCGCGTCCAGACGCTGTTCTTCCGCCACGAAACCGGCGGATCGGTACGTCTCGACGGCCGGGACGTTCGCCGTCGGGGTGCAGACGATCGCGCTCGACGAACCGAGCTCGCGGAGCACCTGGGCGCACGCGAGGCTGATCGCCCTTCCGCACCCGCGCCGACGATGCTCGTGGTGCACGCCCACGGGCTCGAGCAACCCTGGTCTGCCTGGCCCCGCGGACCACACGGTGGCCGCCGCGACCGCGGTGCCGTCGCCGTCGAAGCCCACGAGGCAGCGGCCGTCCGCGTACGCGGGGCCGGCTGCCATCACGCGCCAGGCCTCGTCCGTGAACGTGGACCCGGGGAACGACGCGCGGTGCACCGCGGTGCGCACGCTCACGTCGGCTCCGCCGGCGACCTCGACGCGCAGACCCGCGTCCTCCACGGGAGCGGCGAGATCCCGGCGCAGCGGTGTCCACGACTCCCCTGCCGCCCACCCGTCCGCGAGCGCCAGGTCGTGGAGGACGGCGCCGTTCGGTGTCTCGAGGGACGCGGTTCCTGCGGGGAGGATGCCGCGGTCGGGGTCGTCGAGGTCGGTGAGGATCTGCTGGGCGAGGGTCTCGTCGGTGAGGATCCGGGGGTCGAGGGCGAGTCGGAGGAGGTCGGGGGCGTCGAGCATGCCGACGGCGGCGAGGGTGCCGTCGTCGTGGCGCCAGGAGCGGAGGACGGCGGCTGCGGTGCCGTTGCCGGCGCGTTCCTTCCAGCCGAGGTCGCCGGGGTGGAGCTGGAGCGTGGTGCCTTCTCGTTGCCAGGCGCGGAGGGCGCGGAGGGCTTGGTCGAGCGTCGTGGTGCCGGGGGTGTCCAGCGTCGTTGCCATGGTGTCGATGACACACCCGGGGCGGGCGCGCTCTCGAGGTGTTTTCGGGGTCGACGGTCTCTAGCCGAGGTAGGGGTGGGTCCGTCGTTCGAGGCCGTGCTGGAGGCGCAGGCGCATGGAGGGGTGCATGGGCAGGGCGGTGGCGTCGGCGGGGGTGACCCAGGCGACGGCCTTGCTCTCGGCGCTGGTGCGGGCCTCTCCCCCGAGGAGTCGTGCGGTGAAGCAGAGGGAGAACTGCTGGCGGACCTCGCCGTCGTCGTAGGCGATGACGTGGTGGGGGTTGGTGTAGGTGCCGACGAGGCCGGTGACCTCGACGTCGTAGCCGGTCTCTTCGAGGACCTCGCGGACGACGGTGGCGGTGATGGTCTCGCCGGGTTCGTGGCCGCCGCCGGGCAGGGCCCAGAGGTCGTTGTCGGTCTTGTGGACGAGGAGGACGGCGCCGTCGTGCTCGACGACGGCGACGACGGACGGGACGACGGAGTTGATGGAGGGGGCGTCGGGGTCGTCGACGTAGTCGGTGCGGGCCACGTGTCGACGGTACCGGGGTCAGGAGCGGACGTAGTCGGCGAGGTGCTGCCCGGTGAGCGTGGAGCGGCCGGCGACGAGGTCGGCGGGCGTGCCCTCGAACACGATCTGCCCGCCGTCGTGCCCGGCGCCGGGGCCGAGGTCGATGATCCAGTCGGCGTGCGCCATGACGGCCTGGTGGTGCTCGATGACGACGACGGACTTCCCGGAGTCGACGATGCGGTCGAGGAGCCCGAGGAGCTGGGCGACGTCGGCGAGGTGCAGGCCGGTGGTGGGCTCGTCGAGGACGATCACGCCGCCCTTGTCGCCCAGGTGCGTGGCGAGCTTGAGCCGCTGGCGCTCGCCGCCCGAGAGCGTGGTGAGGGGTTGCCCGATGGTGAGGTAGCCGAGGCCGACGTCGGTGATGCGGCCGAGGACGGTGTGCGCCGCGGGCACGCGCGACTCCCCCGTGCCGAAGAACTCCTCGGCGTCGGCCGCGGACATCGCGAGGACCTCGCTGATGTCCTTCCCGCCGAGGTGGTACTCGAGCACCGACGCCTGGAACCGGCGGCCCTCGCACTCCTCGCAGACGGTGGCGACGCCGGCCATCATCCCGAGGTCGGTGTACACGACGCCGGCGCCGTTGCAGGTGGGGCACGCGCCCTCGGAGTTGGCGCTGAACAGGGCGGGCTTGACCCCGTTGGCCTTGGCGAACGCCTTGCGGATCGGGTCGAGCAGGCCGGTGTAGGTCGCGGGGTTGCTGCGCCGGGACCCGCGGATCGCGGTCTGGTCGACGTGCACGACGCCGTCGCGCCCGACGACGGACCCGGTGACGAGCGAGCTCTTGCCCGAGCCTGCGACGCCCGTGACGACGACGAGCACCCCGAGGGGGATGTCGACGTCGACGTCGCGGAGGTTGTGGGAGCTCGCGCCACGGACTTCGAGCACGCCCGACGGCGCCCGCACCGACGCCTTGAGCGTCGCCCGGTCGTCGAGGTGCTTCCCGGTCAGGGTGCCGCTCGTGCGCAGGCCGTCGAGGGTTCCTTCGTAGACGATCTGCCCGCCCGCGGAGCCGGCGCCGGGGCCGAGGTCGACGACGTGGTCGGCGATGGCGATCATCTCGGGCTTGTGCTCGACGACGAGGACGGTGTTGCCCTTGTCGCGAAGCTGGCGCAGCAGGACGTTCATGCGGGTGATGTCGTGGGGGTGCAGCCCGACGGACGGCTCGTCGAAGACGTAGGTGACGTCGGTGAGGGCGGAGCCGAGGTGGCGGATCATCTTGGTGCGCTGGGCCTCGCCGCCGGACAGGGTGCCGGAGGGGCGGTCGAGGCTGAGGTAGCCGAGGCCGATCTCGACGAACGCGTCCAGGGTGTCCGCGAGCGCCCCGAGCAGCGGGGAGACGGACGGTTCGTCGAGTCCGCGGACCCAGGTGGCGAGGTCGCTGATCTGCATGGCGCAGGCGTCGGCGATGCTGGTGCCGTCGATCTTCGAGGAGCGGGCGCCCTCGCTGAGGCGGCTCCCGTGGCACTCGGGGCAGGTGGTGAAGGTGACGGCGCGTTCGACGAAGGCGCGGATGTGGGGCTGCATGGCGTCGACGTCCTTGGCGAGCATCGACTTGGTGATCTTGGGGATCAGGCCTTCGTAGGTGACGTTGATGCCCTCGACCTTGATCTTGGTGGGTTCCTTGTAGAGCAGGTCGTGGAGCTGGCGCTTGGTGAAGTCGCGGATGGGGGTGTCGGCGTCGAAGAACCCGGCCCCGCGGAAGATCCGCCCGTACCAGCCGTCCATGGTGTAGCCGGGGATCGTGAGGGCGCCGTCGTTGAGGGACTTCGTGTCGTCGTAGAGGGCGGTGAGGTCGAAGTCCTGGACGGTGCCGCGGCCTTCGCAGCGGGGGCACATGCCGCCGACGATGTGGAACTCGGCGCGCTCGCGCGTGGTGGCGGCGCCGCGTTCGACGGTGATCGCGCCGGCGCCGCTGGCTGACGCGACGTTGAACGAGAAGGCCTGGGGGGATCCGAGGTGCGGCTGCCCGAGCCGGCTGAACAGGATGCGCAGCATGGCGTTGGCGTCGGTCACGGTCCCGACGGTGGAGCGGGGGTTGGCTCCCATGCGTTCCTGGTCGACGACGATCGCGGTGGTCAGGCCGTCGAGGACGTCGACGTCGGGGCGGGCGAGCGTGGGCATGAACCCCTGCACGAACGCGCTGTACGTCTCGTTGATGAGGCGCTGGGACTCGGCGGCGACGGTCCCGAACACGAGCGAGCTCTTCCCGGACCCGGACAGCCCGGTGAACACGGTGAGCCGCCGCTTGGGCAGCTCGACGGACACGTCCTTGAGGTTGTTGACGCGTGCGCCGTGGACGCGGATCCGGTCGTGCGTGTCGGCGACCTCCGTCACGACGCCGCCTGCTGCACGCGCACGAGGTTGCCCGAGGGGTCGCGGAACGCGCAGTCCCGCACCCCGTACGGCTGGTCGGTGGGCTCCTGGACGATCTCGACGTCGTGCGCCTGGACCCGGTCGAACAGGCCGTCCAGGTCGGGGGTGGCCAGGTTGATCGACGCGAACGTCCCCTTGGCCATCATCTCGGCGATGGTGCGGCGCTCGTCGTCGGTCACGTCCGGGGCGGCGTCCGGCGGGTACAGGACGATCGAGGTCTCCGGGCGCCCGGCGGGGCCCACGGTGATCCAGTGCATGCCCTTGTAGCCGACGTCGTTCCTGACCTCGAAGCCGAGCGCGTCCCGGTAGAACGCGACCGCGGCCTCGGGGTCGTCCTGCGGCAGCAGCGCCGAGTGAATCGTGATGTCCATGACGGCCACGCTACGGGCGGCCCGACGGCGCCGCTTCTCGATTCCTGACGGGTCGCGTCACCTGCTTCGCGACGCACGACGGCATCCCGGCCGTCGCCTGCGCCTCCTGGTCCCGGTAGACGCTGGGCGGCATCCCGACGAGCTCGGTGAAGCGGGTGCTGAACGTGCCGAGGGACTGGCAGCCCACCGCGAAGCACACCTCGGTCACGCTGAGGTCCCCGCGGCGCAGGAGCGCCATCGCCCGCTCGATCCGCCGCGTCATGAGATAGCTGTACGGGGACACCCCGAACGCGAGCCGGAACTGGCGGCTCAGGTGCCCCGCCGACACGTGCACCCCCCGCGCGAGGGACTCCACGTCGAGGGGCCGCGCGTACTCGCGGTCGATCCGGTCCCGGACACGGCGCAGCAGCGCCAGGGTGCGCAGACGGTCCTCGTCCGCCGGTGAGCCGACCATGCCCCCGATCGTCCCACGGCCGGGCCCGCGACGTGGGAGCATGCGACCCATGACGGCCACGACCGGACCCGGCCCGGCGCGCGACGTGCGGGTCTGCGCTCTCGGCGACTCCTACGTCGCCGGGGTCGGCGACCCGCAGCACCTCGGCTGGGTGCGCCGCCTCGCCGCCCGCACCCACGCGGGCGGGCTGCCCCTGACCGTGTACGACCTGGGGGTCCGCCGGGACACCCTGGCCGACGTCGCCCGGCGCTGGCTCCCCGAGTGCGCCCCGCGGCTCCCCGCCGGCTGCGAGGGCCGGGTCCTCGTGTCCGGCGGCGTCAACGACACCACCGCGGCGGACGGCCCCGTCGGGGTCCGGGTGCGTCCCGACGACGCCGTCCGTCACCTGCGCACCGTCGTCCGCGGCGCCCGGGACCACGGCTGGGACGTGCTCGTCGTCGGCCCCGCAGCCACGGACGACGACGCCCACAACGCCCGCGCCGCCCGGCTCGACGCCGCCCTCGGGAAGTTCTGCGTCGCCGACGGCGTTCCCTACGTCGCCGTGCACGCGGCGCTCGCGAGCGACCCGACGTGGCGGCGCGAGGTCCGCGAGGGCGACGGCGCGCACCCCTCGTCGGGCGGGTACGACGTCCTGGCGACGCTCGTGGAGCCCGCCTGGAGGTCCTGGCTCGCCCCGCCGACGGCTTCCTAGCCCGCCCCCGGGACCGGCCCCTTCACGGGACCTTCACCAGCCGACGTGCATCGGACGGAACACTCCGGCAAAGTTACGCGTTGGTACCCTCGGAAAGCTTGTGCACCCGGCCGCATCCCGGCCGCGGTCGCACCGACGGGCCCGACCCGGCCCGGACGACGACAGCAACACAACCATCATGTGGAGGACGACATGGCAGACCGCTCGCTGCGCGGCATGAGCATCGGTGCGAAGAGCATGGAGTCCGACGAGGGCGTGGACTTCGCGCCCCGGTTCCAGGCGCACTACGACTGCCCCAACGGGCACACCATCATCCTCCCGTTCTCGGTCGAGGCCGAGGTGCCCCCGACCTGGGAGTGCCGGTGCGGCGAGGAGGCGCTCCTGCGGGACGCCGAGCGCCCCGAGGCCAAGGCCACCAAGCCGCAGCGCACCCACTGGGACATGCTCCTGGAGCGCCGCACGATCAAGGAGCTCGAGGAGCTCCTCGACGAGCGGCTCGAGCTCCTGCGCGCGGGCAAGCTCCGCCGCAGCGCCTGACCCGCACGCCGGCACCCCGGCACCGTACGACGAGGGCTCCCGACCGCGAGGTCGGG